>NZ_JCAIJG010000101.1:0-1203 GCF_059735615.1 Desulfosporosinus sp. Tol-M2 | reverse complement strand
CTACAACACCCTCTGGTTACCCGGGACAGATCATGCGGGGATAGCAACTCAGGCCAGAGTGGAAGAGCAGTTAGCTATAGAAGGAACGAATCGCCTTGAGCTGGGGCGTGAAAAATTTTTAGAACGGGTCTGGGATTGGAAACGGCAGTATGGGGGGCAAATAACGCGGCAGTTACGCCGCCTGGGCGCGTCATGTGATTGGGAACGCGAGCGTTTTACGATGGATGAAGGGTGCTCGCAGGCGGTTCGGGAAGCGTTTGTTACACTTTATAATAAAGGGCTGATTTATCGTGGAAACTATATTATCAATTGGTGCCCCAAATGTCATACTACGATTTCGGATATTGAAGTTGAACACGTCGATCGTGAAGGGAATTTATATTACCTCTGTTACCCGGTAAAAGACAGTGACGAGACTTTCGTTGTGGCAACCACCCGGCCCGAAACCATGTTCGGGGATACGGCCGTGGCGGTGCATCCGGACGATGAGCGGTATCGGCATTTAATTGGGAAAACAGTGCTCCTTCCCCTTACGGAGCGGGAAATTCCGGTCATTGCGGATGACTATGTCGATCGGGAGTTTGGAACCGGTGCGCTGAAAATCACCCCCGCGCATGACCCGAATGACTTTGAGATTGGGCTGCGTCATCAATTGCCCCAGATTGTCGTCTTGGATAAAGAAGCCAAAATGAATGAAAATGCAGGCCCATACAGAGGGATGGATCGTTTCGAAGCACGCCTTGCCGTAGCGAAGGAGTTATTGGCTCAAGGGATCCTCCTTAAAACCGAACCGCATGCCCATGCTGTTGGGGAATGCTATCGTTGCTCCACCGTGATAGAACCAATGGTGAGTAAACAATGGTTCGTGAAAATGGAGCCCCTTGCGAAGCCTGCGATAGAAGTCGTCAAAGATGGGCGGTTGGAATTTGTTCCGGATCGTTTTGCGAAGATTTATCTTGGTTGGATGGAAAACATCCGGGATTGGTGTATTTCTCGCCAACTGTGGTGGGGACATCGCATCCCGGTCTGGTATTGTGAGGATTGTGGTCTGGAGATCTGTGCGGGTGATGATCCCTTAACCTGTCCTACATGCGGAGCAAACCGGCTGCTGCAAGATCCTGACGTTTTAGATACGTGGTTTTCTTCCGGACTTTGGCCTTTTTCTACCTTGGGTTGGCCGAAAAAAACGCCCGAACAAGAACA
>NZ_JCAIJG010000193.1:0-1203 GCF_059735615.1 Desulfosporosinus sp. Tol-M2 | reverse complement strand
CTACAACACCCTCTGGTTACCTGGGACAGATCATGCGGGGATAGCAACTCAGGCCAGAGTGGAAGAGCAGTTAGCTATAGAAGGAACGAATCGCCTTGAGCTGGGGCGTGAAAGATTTTTAGAACGGGTCTGGGATTGGAAACGGCAGTATGGTGGACAAATAACGCGGCAGTTACGCCGCCTGGGCGCGTCATGTGATTGGGAACGCGAGCGTTTCACGATGGATGAAGGGTGCTCGAAGGCGGTTCGGGAAGCGTTTGTTACACTTTATAATAAAGGGCTGATTTATCGGGGAAACTATATTATCAATTGGTGCCCCAAATGTCATACTACGATTTCGGATATTGAAGTTGAACACGTCGATCGTGAAGGGAATTTATACCATCTCTGTTACCCGGTAAAAGACAGTGACGAGACTTTCGTTGTGGCAACCACCCGACCGGAAACCATGTTCGGGGATACGGCCGTGGCGGTGCATCCGGACGATGAGCGGTATCGTCATTTAATTGGGAAAACAGTGCTCCTTCCCCTTACGGAGCGGGAAATTCCGATCATTGCGGATGACTATGTCGATCGGGAGTTTGGAACCGGCGCGCTGAAAATCACCCCCGCGCATGACCCGAATGACTTTGAGATTGGGCTGCGCCATCAATTGCCCCAGATTGTCGTCTTGGATAAAGAAGCCAAGATGAATGAAAATGCTGGCCCATACAGAGGGATGGATCGTTTCGAAGCACGCCTTGCCGTAGTGAAGGAGCTGTTAGCTCAAGGGATCCTCCTTAAAACTGAACCGTATGCCCATGCTGTTGGGGAATGCTATCGTTGCTCCACCGTGATTGAACCAATGGTGAGTAAACAATGGTTCGTGAAAATGGAGCCTCTAGCGAAGCCCGCGATAGAAGTCGTCAAGGGTGGGAGTTTGGAATTTATTCCTGAACGGTTTGCTAAGATTTATCTCGGTTGGATGGAAAACATCCGGGATTGGTGTATTTCTCGCCAACTGTGGTGGGGACATCGCATCCCGGTCTGGTATTGTGAGGATTGTGGTCTGGAGATCTGTGCGGGTGATGATCCCTTAACCTGTCCTACATGCGGAGCTGACCGGCTGTTGCAGGATCCTGACGTTTTAGATACGTGGTTTTCTTCCGGACTTTGGCCTTTTTCCACCTTGGGTTGGCCGAGAAAAACGCCCGAACAAGAACA
>NZ_JCAIJG010000058.1:0-2598 GCF_059735615.1 Desulfosporosinus sp. Tol-M2 | reverse complement strand
CGTGGCTTGCACACCGTCAAGAGCAGCAGAGCCGTCCTTGCCGGGATCAACAAATACTGTTCCCTTGACAGTGACATTCTGTAAAGTTACCCCATCTGCATTAATAACAATGTTTCCATTGACGGTTACGTCTTTAAGTGTTTCATTGGACGTATTTAATTCCACAGCTCCCTTGAGAATTGCAGACTGACCGGACGGAGCAGTTCCATAGCCTAAGCTTTGAACCACCGCATCCGACATTACCGCAGTTCCGCCAAGAATCACAGGATTCTTAAGGAAGATATCCGTCTGGATAAATCCTTTTGTACCAATTGGCAGGGAGTCTCTATTCGACAGGACAATCGCCCCGTCAAATTTTGCGGCCAGCGGAGCACCTGTTAAGGAGTCTATCAGGCTCGTGTCACTGCCATTGGCAAAGTACATGCTGCCACCGATAATAAAGTTTTCGAAATGCTTCAACACTTCTACGTTGGTATCAAAACGGTCATACCCACCGAGTCGCGTTGCATTAGCCAAGGTATCCTTTACAGAGTCGGATACAACTGCCGTTCCGCCTATGATATAGGTCTTATTGATCCCTGTCGCTGCGATGAAATCGGACACAACTGCCGGAACGGAATCCTTATCAACCAGTAGAATGGACATCCCTTTGGCGGCGGCAATCGGGGCAATAGTGATGGCATCGACATTGGCATAGGCATTAGTCACTGCAACTTCTTGAAATGGTTTAATCTTTTGGACTTCCTTAGCAATATTTACTGCTGTTTCATAGCGATCATAGCCACCTAGTCTTACAGCTTGAATATCGGCTGCAGTAAGCTGGCTCTCGACTTGAGCGGAAATAACTGCTGTTCCACTTACCAAATAAACCTTAGTTACTCCCAGCTTTTTTAATTCACTCATTGTACCGGCAGGTACCGAGTCATAGTCAGCAAGCAGTATTGGGCCATCAATAGCTTTGGCAAGACTGGAAGAAGCCAGTGCATCCACCATGTTCCGATCACCCGACGGTGCCAGGACTGCCGTACTTGTCATAAATGAATTGGCCATTATACCCATTAAAAGGCAGTGAGGTATTATTAGCCTTTAAAGTTGAATCAAAATGGAGCCGATAGTGACCGCCCAAAGTTAACTCGGCGTTGGGCTGAATATATATGTTATTCTTCTCCGGGCTGCTTGAGCTGCCTCCGCCCAGCCGGGTGACTGTGAGCGGAATACTGGTGGCCGGGTCAGACACTTCAGTCAGATGTATGCAGTTTTGATTATTTGCCCAGTTTGCATCCCCGGTAACATTATTACTAAACACAATTTTAATTGTCGGATTTACCGGTATTACCGTACTGAGATCGGTGATACTTTCTCCGGGGGCAGCAGTCTGATTAGCAAGATCCAGAGTTGCCAGAGAAGCACTGGTAAAAATCAGTTGGGTGCTCCCGGTACCTCCGCCTCCTCCTCCCCCGATTCCACCTGCCGCAGACACAGTGCAGGGCCAGGAAAAAATACTCAAAGCGAAAATAAGGGCAATAATCAAATAAAAGATTTTTGATTGACTTGCCTTTTTGGAAAAATTAGACACAGAAATTTCCTCCTCTCAGTTACTCACTAATTCTACTTTCTCTTTTTCCATATAGAAGGAACGCTGCCACTGCAACTGAAAGTGTACCAATGGTAACAATCCAAACACCGCGACGACCCTTTTAAATATAAGTTGTTGATAGCGCAAGAACTATACGACGGTTACAGCCATCTACAGATAAAGGATTTATTTGTCCACCTTCTGTACCTGCAGTTATAACAGGAAACAGGCTCATCGCTTACCAGTTCCTCTTCGACATCTGTTTTAAATCCGCTGCATTGTTGAGCTAAACCGGCCGCTTCCAGCCAACTATCTTTGTTACCCCTAAATTCTTTTTCGCCGCGCTCATTTAAACGCCACCACATTACCGACACCCCACTTAAAAATCTTTTAATTGCTGCTTCGTACAGATTTGCCACTTTGCTCCATCTACAGTTTCCATGTTTCCTGTTGATACCGGGAGGACAAGTTTTCCATCTAAGAGAACCACTTTTACCCAGTCATTATCGAAATTAACTAACTCATCACTCTCCAGTACAATACCATTAAGGCTTCTAACTAAATCAATCTTGGTTTGATCAATAATATCTCTAACAGATGCTTGATTATTGACTGTTTCTATTTTTAATTTTCCCTTGATGCGGCCGTCATTACCGGTCAGTCTCAACCCCACTCCTGCAAGGGCTCCTATAATACCCTGGCCTGTTCCACCATGTTCCGAAAGGTGAATTCCTAATTTTTTTGCAAGTTCATAAGCGTTTCCTTTTGTTAATACCTCCCTCTTAGCTTGTTGCCCAAAGGTTAACAGTAATTCCAGCTCATTAATCTGATCAACACAAGCAATACACAGACCAGGATCTGAACCCTCTGCACTTTCTGTAGCTAAAAAATTAGAAGCATAATCTATTAAAGTGCTCAAAAATTGCTCATCCAGGTCAGCAGGAAAACACATAGAACTATTATGGGAGGTATAGGGAATGTCAGGATGAAGAAACAACTGGTGTCTTGTTACAGGTTCACAT
>NZ_JCAIJG010000200.1:0-5794 GCF_059735615.1 Desulfosporosinus sp. Tol-M2 | reverse complement strand
TCGGAACGAACTTCTTTTTTTAGAGTCGATCGTTAATCTTTGCAGTCAATCAAAGATTACAGTGCTCATGGTAACCCATTCCCCCAACCATGCTTATTACTTTGCAGAAAAAGGCCTTCCTGTGAAGGTGGCCATGCTTAATCAAGGAAAAATGATTGCTTATGGTGGTCCGTATGAGGTGCTTACTGAGGAAAATTTACAGAAGGTTTATAGAGTAAAAGTAAAAATCGGAAAAGAATTGGATGGAGACAATCATGAGATTAATACGATGACATTATTAAAAACAATATAGGGTGTTAAGGTGAAATTACTCATTTTGGAAACATGTCCAATATGGAATGCATCAGATGATTATAAGAGGTGGAAAATGTATAAGCAACAATGTAAAGTATTATCAACAGTCTTGATTGCAGTGATCCTAATGTCTTTGCTGTCCTTGACAGGTTGCAGAAACTCTTTGCCGGGACAACAGGAGTACCGGGAGGTAACAGATTGTATTGGGCGAACTGTGGCAGTCCCCAAGGAAATCGAAAGGATTGCAGCCTTAGATCCTTTTGCGGGGCAGGCAGTGATCATGTTTGGTCACGGAGAAAAGATGAAAGCAACGGTGGGAGGGGTCAAAAGAGATCTCTTGCTTCAAGAAATGTGCCCTGCGCTGAAGGACGCAGCCATCGTCAAGGAGAGTGGTACTGTTAACGCGGAAGCCCTTTTAAGTCTGCAGGTGGATCTTCTTTTACTTAAGGGTGACGTGATTTTAAATATCCCTGAGAAGGAGAAAATTGAAAAACTGGATATTCCCTACCTTGTTGTTGATTATAACAGTATGGAAAGTCAAATTGCTGCGTTTCGTGTTATCGGGGAAGCTTTGGGAGAGGAAGCGGAGGCGGAAAAGGTCAAGGCGTATTACCGTTCTGCGATTGAAAGAATAGATGCCATAACCAAAGAAATACCACAAGAGAAGAATCCGAGAATATACCATGCAGTTAATCAAGCAGTTCGTACAGATTCAAAAGGCACTTTGGGATCAGATTGGATATCTTATACGAGAGCGGAAAATGTTGCTTTGGGAAAGGATCTGACGTCGGACGGGAAAAATTATTATACCACCTTGGAACAGATTTTTGTTTGGGATCCAGACTTAATTATCTGTAATGAAAGCGGCGTTAGCAACTATATGTTAACCGATAAAAAGTGGGCAGGGCTGAGGGCAGTTCGGGAAGGAAAGGTTTATCAAATGCCCATTGGCGTTTCACGCTGGGGACATGAAGGTGGGCTGGAAACACCTTTAGCCCTGTTTTGGCTGGCAAAACTAATTTACCCCGAGGAATTTAAAGATTTAGATCTGAAAGTTGAAATGAGCTTTTTTTATGGAACATTTTTTGATTACACACCTACCTCTGAAGTTATAGATAAGATTTTAGCAGGGGAAGGAATTCGCTCAGCCAGTACGGCCAGTACCGAGTCGTTGAATAACTAAAAGTATTCCCACAAGCACAATGAAAACGAAAAGAAGTATTTCCAGAAGCAACAAGTTTACTGCATGTAGGGGGAAATTATTTGAAAAGGAGATATCGAGATGAAGCGTAGATGGCAATGGAAGTCAATAAATGTACTGATTATCATGTTGTGTTGTCTTTTTGCAGCTTCCCAGGTATTTGCGGCGAATGGAGATGGCACGGGAGACGGAACCGGCGGCGGAAAAAGTATCGCTTTTGCTCTGGATTCGTCTACACCGGCAAATGGGAGCACTAATGTGCCGCTGGATACAGCAATTACACTGACTTTCAATAAAAATGTTGTTAACCTTACTGTGAAAGAAAACAATATGAAATGTTTTGCGTTAAAAGACAACGCAGAGAATAATATTGCTATTCAAGTGGAAATGGGAGATGATCAGATTGATCCCACAGTGAAGCGGATTATTACTATTCGGCCAAAAGCAAAATTGTCTGAAGGAAATACTTACACATTGAATATCAGCAAAGACCTCAAAGCAAAAAATGGATCCAGTTTAGAGCAAGACGCCACGGTCAAATTTACATGCGCCGGTGAGGTAACAAAAAAACCGGAAGAAATCAAGGTGGAGGAGCCTAAAACAACAACCGTGGAGACAGCACTAAATGTGGAAGAACCTAATAAAACAACCGGAAATACGGAGCAGAAGGGAGAGCCTAAAATAGCAACAGGAGAGACAGCGCTGAATGGAGAAGAGCCTCAAACAATAAATGGGGAGACAACAATTAATGGAGAAGATCCCAATAATGAAAAGACTGAGGCAATAGAAGTAGCTGGACCTTTACGGGCAGATGAAGTGAAGAATGGAGCAGCGTTACAGTGGATTATTGGTTTCGCGGTAATTGCTATGGTCGCTATATTAATAACAGTTGCAATGAAAAAAAGGAAGTAAAACCTTTAAACTAGATTAAGCTATGGAAGATGCTGGGATTTTGGAAATATATTAAAAAGAACTTATCAATAGTTTAATTAATACGAGGAGAAACAAATAATGAAAATAATAATCTTTTTTCTCCTAACCCTTTTTTCAGCGGGCTATTTTGTATGGGCAGTTAATAGTCGTTATCGAGTTATTAAATCAGGCAGACCGCTAAACCGAAGTGATCGCCCGCACGAGCGCTGGAAATATTTTTGCACTCAAGTATTATGGCAGAAGAAGATCAGAGATTTCCCTATTTTTGGAGTTTTTCATCTCTTTTTTACGTGGGGATTCCTGGTTCTGCTTATAAGTAGTTTGGATATGGCTCTGGCAGGTCTTTTTCACGTGCGGATTCCATTCATCGAATATAATGAAGTCTATTTATTTATTAGAGATACAGCCATGGCTTTAGTTATTGTCGGGGTTTTCGGTTGTCTTTTACGTCGCTCAATTAAGAAACCGAAGTGGCTGGCCAATAACATCATGGCTTATGTCATTCTCCTCTTGGTCTTAGTGATCGTAATTTCCGAACTATTATTTAACACGATTTATTTTTCTCAAGGGACAAGCAGTGGTATATCAGGGGCTTCCTGGCTGGTCTTGGCCACCTCAAAGCTGTTGAAGGACCTGAACTTTATTATCGGATACAGAGCGGCGGAAATTGTCTGGTGGATGCATTTTTTGGCTATGTATTCTTTCTTAGTGATTATCCCGAACTCGAAACACCTTCACTTAGTCTTTGCAGCTTTTAACACTTATTGGCATTCCCTGGATCCCAAAGGGGCTCTGTTACCTATCCAATTGGGTGAGGAAAAAGGACAAACTTACGGAGCCAATAAACTGGAGGATTTCACTTGGAAACAGTTGCTTGATGTCTATAGTTGTGTTAAATGCGGACGTTGTAATAACCGTTGTCCTGCTCAACAGAGCGGCGAGGAGACGAAACCAAAAAAGGTAAACGGTAGAGTACGCAAACATCTGGAGAACAATACCAAGAAAACGATTGGGGAAATTTTTGAAAAGGAAGCTATCTGGGGTTGTACAACTTGTGGCGGGTGTGTTGAAGCGTGCCCGATGTCCTGTGAGCATACATCTAAATTTATCGATATGCGACGTTATATTGTGTCAAGCAATGCGAACATTCCTTTAGAAATTAAGCAGGTTTTCAAGGGAATCGAGAATTACGGAACTCCCTGGGGTCTAAGTCGTAACCAGGGCATCGGATATGCACGGATTAATGAACTGGGGTTACCGACATTGACTGAAAACCCTAAGGCTGAGTACCTGTATTTTGTGGGATGTACTGCTTACTATAATGAATCGGCGCTGAAAGCGGCGGTTGCCTTCGCTAGAATCCTTAAAAGTGCGGGCGTCAATTTTGCCATACTTGGTGAGGATGAAGGGTGTTGTGGTGAAACGGTACGGAGAATGGGAAATGAACTTCTTTTTCAAACTATGGCTAAAAAGAACATTACATTGTTTGGTAATTTAGGTGTAAAGAAGATCATTACTATCTGTCCTCACTGTCTTAATACCTTACAAAACGAATATAGTCAATTTGGCGGTGAATATGAAGTTATACCTCATGTAGCATTTTTAGAGAATCTTCTGTCCAGGGGAAAGCTTAAGCCCCTAAATAATCAACCTGAATTAGTTACTTTTCACGATTCCTGTTATCTGGGACGGTATAATGGATTTTATAATCAACCAAGAGAAGTCCTCCAGGCCATACCTGGTGTCAGTTTAACCGAGATGTCCAGAACAAAGGAAAGTTCATTTTGCTGCGGTGCCGGAGGGGGTCGGTTCTGGATGAATGCAGAGACAGGAAATGCAATAAGTATTAATCGGACCTATGAAGTCCTTGCCACAGGGGCGAAAGTGCTCTGTACTTCTTGTCCATATTGTCAGATTATTTTAAAGGAAGAAATACAACGAATAGATCCTGATCGAGAACTGATCATCATGGATATAGCCGAAATTCTGGAAGCAAGCTTGTAAGCAGTTCTTGTTTTGGTGGCAGATCATTGGAAAAACTCGCAGGTAAAAAAGGATGGTACAATGTCTTTAGACAACTTGAAGACCTTGGCTGGCGATATGATGCCTGACAATCGCTTCTCAATTCCTTTTTCCAAAGAGTATCATTAATTGTTTCCCAATCTGGAGGAGGTTTAATACAATGCCTAAAACACCAACAACGGAAACAAAACAATCAGCTCAAAAACCATTAGGTAACCGCTATAACCGATTGGAGTGGGCAGGCGCTTTTGGCGACCTTGGGACACTTATCCCGTTTATAACCGGTTATATTTTGATTATGAAGTTAGATCCCTTAGGTATTCTATTTATGTTCGGGATACTCCTGATTAGCTCCGGGTTATATTATAAAACACCGGTTCCTATCCAGCCCATGAAGGCTATCGGAGGTGCGGCTATAGCTCAAGCAACAGCGATTACCCCTGGCATGGTATGGGGAGCAGGGATTTTCACAGGCTTTTTTTGGTTGATTTTAGGACTAACCGGTACCCTCAACTATGTATCTAAAATAGTAACTAAACCCGTTAAAAGGGGAATTATTTTGGGACTTGGCATTCTTTTTATCATAGAGGGAACCAAACTGATGAAAACAGATTTAGTTGTAGCTTTAATTGCACTAGTGATTACATTTCTGCTTTTGACGAATAAACATATTCCGGCGATGTTTGTCTTAATCGTTTTTGGTATAACAGCTGCTTTAGTCCAAAACCCTGGTCTCTTCAAAGAACTGGCTGCGATACATCCTTCTTTCCGACTCCCGCAGTTTTCTCTGGGTCATCTGACGTGGTCGGAGTTTTTAAAAGGTACGCTCGTTCTAGGTATTCCTCAAATTCCGTTGACCCTCGGTAATGCAGTTATAGCTATCACGGCCGAAAATAACAGACTATTTCCTGAACATCCGGTAACCGAAAAAAAAATGGCGATTTCTCAAGGGATAATGAACCTAATTTCCCCGATTTTTGGCGGGATTCCCATATGTCATGGTGCCGGAGGTATGGCTGGACATGTTCGTTTTGGTGCTCGTACCGGCGGCTCACTAATTATATTAGGTGGCATCCTTCTAACTGTTGGATTATGTTTTAGCAGTTCCGTATTAATACTGGCTAACATTTTTCCCTCAAGTGTATTAGGGGTTATGTTATTTTTTGCCGGATTGGAATTGGCTGTATCTGCTCGTGATGTTGGGCATGAGAAAAGTGATTTCTATATTTTATTAGTCACTGCTGGTTTTTCTCTCTGGAACATGGGTATAGGCTTTATTGCAGGATTAGTTATGCAAGAAATGTTAAAAAGGAAAATTTTTAAAGTTTGATAATGTTAAATTTT
>NZ_JCAIJG010000182.1:0-1885 GCF_059735615.1 Desulfosporosinus sp. Tol-M2 | reverse complement strand
GTTCCCACGAAGTGGGAATTTGGGCATCAGCCGGGAACCCGGCTGATAGGCGACGTCGCGAGCGTCAAGCGCGAGCGAGCAAGTCGCCGTGCCCCGGGAACCCGCCACCACGATAGACCGGACGAGTGAGCGCGCGAGCGATGTCCGGCCTATCGTTCCGTGAATTCCCGAAGTCTGGTTACTACATTCATACTCTCTCAGATTTTGGTAATACGCTGTTCTACGACGTATCGTGCCCCCAGACTCAGACAGCGCCATGGACGGCGCTGCCCTGAATAGCTCAACAAAACCTCAAAGTCATTAGAAAATGTTGATGTAGAAATTATTTGCTCACTGCATAAAACACTACTCCGTGATCATTATATGGACCACTGCCAGTCAATAAGTTTTTAATGCTTTCTACTTTTGAAAAACCAATAGGTCTAAATATCTTTTCGACATCCTCTTGATCAAAATAGTGGTTCCAAAACCTATACAGTTGGAAAGAATCATCCTCCCCCATCACTAGATGCTGATCCAGCGTTGCTTTGTTTTCTTTGAAATGGAAGCTTTTGCTTAGACAAATGTATGGGGTAGGCTTCCAAAATCCTCCCTCAGACATATCCCAGGAAGAATTAAAACTTAACCTTTCAATTGTTTCTTCGTCGATTGCGTCAAATAAGAAAATGCCTCCGGGCTTCAAAGCCTTATGAATCATTTTCATCAAGGATATACGTTCTTCTGATACTAATACCCCAAAGTCGCAATAAATCATCATGATGATATCAAATTGGCCCTCGAAGTCCAAATTTAGATAATTGTCGTTGATATATTCAATAGCGGACTGATTCTTCTCACGTTGTTTGATAGCATAATCAATTGAGTTCTTGGAGAAATCAACCCCTGTTACTTTGTGGCCTTTCTTCGACAACCGTTCCGCATATAGTCCGGGCCCACAACCCAAGTCCAAGATTTCCGATCCTGGGCGAATCATCTTGTCAATCATATCAACCGTCTTATCAATGTCCATTGAAGTACGGCTTGCTACTCCGATTTCAGGATTTATATGCGCATCCAATAGAAACTTTGAAATGTGCTTATCTGTCCACATCATATCTGTTCCTTTGTCGTACGGTGTTGGATTACCAATTGATTTAATAATTTTTGTAATGTCCATAAAAATCTCCTTTTAGATTTTATTCACCTCTAATACAACTGAATGAAAAATTACGTAATTTAATTTCATAATTATCGCCCCCCCTCATGATTTTTGGTATTAACATACTCTGATTAAAAATTCACAATCAAATGTATTATGTTTTAGTCGTACATTTATAAGGTTCCATTGCTTCACATTATTCTTGTAAATGTGAAGAAATACCTTCTACTAATTCCTTCGTCCGCGCCAAGGATGGCGCGCCCTTCGCACGATATGTCGTAGAACGTCCAGGTTTTCCCGACGCGCCCCAACCACATGCATCATCCTCCAAGTGTCGGGAAAACCGTGTTCTACGAAGCCGTACGCCCCCGAATTCAGAGGCCGCCACGGATGGCGGCCCCTTGAGCGTCACAAAACCAAAGATATCAATGAAAGTGCTATGGTCAATTCTATGCAAACAATAATCTGCCTCGTGGTTCAGGTACAGACCTTCCCATTAATTTTGCTGTTTCTATCCATTCATCAATAACTACTTCTATATTTTTTAAGACTTCCTGATGTGTTTTTCCATCCGAAGCACATCCTGGCAGTTCTGGCACCTCGGCTATATACGCATCGTCCTCATCACTCCAATAGATAATAATTTCATACTTATGCATCAATACCACCTCCGAGTTTATACTTCAAAATAATCTGTCTTATCTGTTTGACTTGATATGATTTTGCTTTTGCACCATTAGGTTGAAT
>NZ_JCAIJG010000061.1:18244-26438 GCF_059735615.1 Desulfosporosinus sp. Tol-M2 | reverse complement strand
TCGTACAGGAGACTATCGCCATTGTAGGGGCTCAGGGTCCTAAAGACCTTGGGAAAGTTATGGGTGCATTATCCCCTAAGACAAAAGGCCGTGCAGATGGCAAATATGTCAATTCGATAGTACGGGAAATTCTCGGTGCATAACAAAATGAATGTAAGAAAAGACCCAGTTGCGCAGAGCAGCTGGGTCTTTTTGAAATTAAATAATTAGATAAAAGCTTGGACTATTCTGGCGCTTCCCTTCATAACAATTATGCAGAAGGGAGGTCTTTTGATGTTCAAAAAGCTTCAGACGAGTGTTGGAGAAATTTTGGATTTTCCGCCAGATGTAGCAGGTAAAGGTCCCAAAATTACGATAAGCGGACGACGCCAAATTCTGGTGGAGAATTATGTGAGCATTGTTAATTTTTCTGAAGAAGAAATTCGTTTGGAAACTGCGGAAGGGGAGGTCTGTTTTGGAGGGAAGGGTTTAAGGTTGAAGGTCATCTTATCAACAGAACTTCAAATCGAGGGGGAACTTTCTACCTTATCTTTCGGGGGAGGGGAGATAAAATAATGTTTGAACGTTTGCGGGCATTTTGGCAGGGACGGATCTTCTTTCTCGCGAGAGGAGAGCAGTTAGAAAGTTTCCTAAATCAAATTTTGAAAGATGGTGTGATTGTTTATCATACTCAAAAATCTGAACGCGGAATGCGGGCGCAAATTAAGCTGGCGGATTTTAGGCGCTTGCGGCGGGCAGTACGCCAAACCCATACTCGGATCCATATTATAGCTAAATATGGTTGGCCTTTTATCGCAGTACGTTGGTGGCGGAGAAAGGGCCTTTTAACAGGGATTTGCATAATCGCCTTGATGTTAACTGTTTTGTCCCAACTTGTGCTGTCTATTTCCGTGTTGGGTAATCACAATGTTTTAACCACGGATGTCTTGGAACGGGCCGAAAAACTGGGGCTTAAAACTTGGGTCTATTCGAAAAACCTGGATTTAAACCAGATTGCCAAAGCGCTTCAGGAACAATTACCGGATGCTGCTTGGATCGGAGTTGAACGAAATGGAACTGACGTGTTAATTAAAATATCCGAGAAAACCCGTCCGTCAATACCTGAAGAAGCGGGTAATCTCGTTGCGAGACATGCTGGAATTGTCAAGGAAATCATGGTGATTCAGGGAATTCCTCAGGTTCATGAAGGAGAAACTGTCCGGGCAGGCCAAGTACTGATTACTCAGGCGATAAACCCATACCTTCCAGGTACTCCGGCTGTTCCAAATTCCGAGGTAAATAATCCCCACAGTTCTAAACCAACTTCCCCCGCCTCTATAGCCAGAGGATTTGTCCGTGCACGGGTGTGGTATAGTGCTGAAAAACAAATTCCCTTGGGGGAAGATAAAGTTGAGGAAAGTGGCAGAGTTGCTGTGGGGTGGGGTATAAAAATTGGTTCCCGCGTCATAATGGTAACAATGCAGGATTCGCCGTTTGAGCAAGACAATAAAGAAGTCACGTGTCATTCCCTGAAACCATGGAGGAATTGGCGTTTCCCTGTCGAAGTCATAAGAATGCAATATAAAGAACTCCATAGTGTGCACTATGAGCGCTCTATTGCCGAAGCACGTCAACTGGCAGAAGAAAACGCCCGGACTGAAGTTCGGAAGAAAATGACGCCCGGCGTTATGGTTGTTGTTGAAAATGTGAAGGTTCTTCCCACCAATTCAGGTGCCGAACGGGTTAGAGTAGAGGTGGAAACATACGAGGATTTGGCAGTATACGCAAATCCTTAACGAATCAATGATTCCATCGGCCTTTAAGCGTGTCAATAGAGCCGGGGTACTCGTAAGTAAGGAGGATGGTATGAAGATTATTTGGGTCACAAAGATCCTGGAGAGGCTATCCAACCGTATGGATATTCCTAGCAATTATAATAATTGGCTGAGAGCCATCGTTGGGGTGGTATATTTCCTTTTGTTTACGGTTCTGTTATGCTCAAATTTGTTTGTCGCCAAACTCAATTTGGTAGTGGGGGAACCAAGTCCTCAACTCATCACGGCACCGCGGGACAAGGATATTGAGGATATGGTAGAGTATGCTCAGGAACAGGACGCCGCTGCGAAAGCTGTCCAAGCGGTGTACAAGCCGAACGACGAATATTTGAATCAGCTGACCGAGGATCTGGAAAAAGCGTTCGCTGCCGTGCGGGAAGCCGCTGCCACCACGGGGGATGAGAGTGTGCGCATTGCTAAGCTGCGGCAAACCCAGCCGTTCACTGATTTGGCGAAGGGGATCCTGGTTTCCTTGATAAAGACCTCTCCGGACGTTTTGGCTGCTGCTGAACAAACCGGTGGTAATATTATCTTGAACAGAGCGCGAAATGGGGATACTGGGGCGCGCACGGACTCGGATGTGGCACCGCTCCGTGAGGAAACTAAAGCGGATATTAATAAGTCCGGGCTGCATAATGATGTCATAGTATTCTTAGAGGCCTTCGTGGATCAAAAAGTAACCCGTCCGACCTTGACTGTGGATACGGAAACCACGGAAAAATTACGCGCAGCAGCGCGAACGGTTGTTACAAAGGATGTGCTTCATTACAAGGCGAACCAAAAGATCGTTGGTGCGGGGGAGATTGTTGATGAAAAGGTTTACCAGGTATTGGCTGCCTATGGCCTGATCAATGACAGTAATACCTGGAAGTCAGCTTCCGGAATTGCGCTGATTATCCTTATCGGAATGGGTACAATATGGATATATTTGCTTCAATACAGACGGGACACATTGGCCTTGTTCAATCGGGTTGTTCTGATTGGACTGACCATGTTCCTGGTTCTGGCGATTGGTCGTGGAATGATTTCTTTAAATTTAGGAGGGGCGGAATTTAACTCCTTGTCAGGTATACTCATTCCAGTGGCTTGGGCGACCATGTCGATTGCAATTTTAATTGGCTGGGATGTCGCTTTGCTAGTGACATTTGTCTTAGCAATTTTTGTAGCAATTTTGGTTGACCCTAATCTATCAACCTCGTTTGGTCTTCAAACAGGTCTGGTAGCTTTTTTTGGAGGGCTTGTCGGGGTGTATAGTGTGTCCCATTTAAGCCAGCGTTCTGATTTGGCGCGTGCCGGACTATTTGTGTCCGCTGTTAATGTAGTGATGGTCAGCGCGATAGCATTGACCACAGGAATGCGTTTGACGGTGTGGTTGGTTGGTCTATGCCTGGGAATTGTCAATGGTGTGGCGTCTTCGTTTTTAACGGTGGGAGCTTTGCACTGGTTTGAGTCGGGATTTAAGATTACTTCCTCTGTTAGGCTTTTGGAATTATCCAACCCCAATCGACCGTTGTTGAAGCGCTTATTGATGGAGGCACCTGGGACATATCACCATAGCATTATAGTAGGCAATCTGGCCGAGGCCGCCGCTGAGGCAGTGCATGCCGATGCCACGTTGGTCAGGGTGGGCTCCATGTATCATGATATTGGAAAATTAAAACGCCCTTACTTTTTTATTGAGAATCAATTTACCCAAGATAACCCCCATGATAAAATTGCCCCGACCCTAAGCTCGCTGATTATTACCTCCCACGTCAAGGATGGGCTGGAATTGGCGAAGGAAAATAAACTTCCGCAGCAGATACAAGATATTATTGCTCAGCACCATGGCGACGGATTAGTTAGCTTCTTTTACAATAAGGCCTTTGAGGAAAATGATGAGATTCCGGAGGAAGCCTTTCATTATGAAGGGCCAAAACCCCAGACCAAAGAGGCAGCCCTTGTTGCCTTGGCTGACAATGTGGAAGCGGCGGTACGGTCTATGAAACAGCCCACGCCGGGACGCGTCGAAGGACTTGTTCGGAAGATTATCAAGGACAAGCTTAACGACGGACAACTGAATCAATGTGATTTAACCTTTCAGGACTTAGATCGAATTGCGATGGCCTTTGTGCGGGTCTTAAGCGGGATTTTCCACTCCCGCGTCGAATATCCGGAGTTGCCAGCAGTACGGGAAAATGGAAACAGTTCCGCCCCGAAGAAGCTCGTGGAAGATGTCAGTCAACAGACCAAAAATGAAAGAGGATAAGTGGGGGTGGGTTCTTCGTAACTTCAGGTGGGGTAGAGTCCTCATCTAAAGCCTCGATGTTCAGCTTTAGCGTAAGCGAGTTCACTGACGAAATTAAAGTTTGACGTTTGAAGGGAGGAAAGGGCAGCCTGCATACTGATTTACGGGGATAAGGTTTGCCCAAAATAGGTGATCCTGGATATTGCCTGGGAAGAAGAGTCTATTTTGCCTGAACGGCGTAAACAGCTCGCCGCAATGTTAAATCAGGCTATTGAAGAGGGGATTCGCCGGTCCGGTAGGTCGGATGAGGCCGAAGTTAGCCTGATGCTGGTTAATGATCAACGCATCCACGCTTTAAATTTGGAGTATCGAGGGGTGGATCGCCCAACGGATGTTCTTTCGTTTGCCTTACAAGAGGAAATGGAGGAGGAACCGGATTCGGACTTTGCAGACGGGATGCTTGGGGACATCGTAATTTCCGTTCCACGGGCAAGGGCTCAAGCAGAGGAATACGGCCATTCCTTCGAACGGGAACTGGTTTACCTTGCTGTTCATGGGACGCTCCATTTATTAGGCTATGATCATGAAGAAGAGACGGCTAAACTGGAAATGCGCCGCAAAGAAGAAGAAGTGATGGCGCTGCTTAAGTTAGAGAGAGCATAAAGCTATACAAATCTATATAACCATACGGAGGGGCGAATGGGGAAATATCATAAACCGGGATCTTGGCGCAGCCTCAATCAGGCTTGGCGAGGATTACTATATGCCTGGAGAACACAGGGACACATCAAGTTTCATATTGTCGCGGGAATTAGTGTCTTGTGCTTTGCCTGGTGGTGGGAGGTTTCAACTTTTGAATGGATGATGCTCATTATTGCGATTGGCTGTGTTATCGCTGCAGAAGTTATGAATACCGCACTTGAAATTGTGGTGGATATGATTCAGCCAAACTTTCACCCTCTCGCCGGTATAGCTAAGGACGTGGCGGCAGGCGCCGTTTTAGTGACCACGATCCAAGCCATTGCAATTGGTTTGATTGTCTTTTTCCCACGATTGTTTTGCTTAGCGAGCAAGATCCTATAAGACGCCTCGCCGGAAATTCTCCTATTCCGACAAGTGTCAAAATTTATTATTATAATACCTTTAAAATTCAGCGGGGGGGGGTAGAGACCTCCCAATTATCAAGCGGAGCGAGTTTGCCGCTATCGATAGGTAGGAGTTTGAGCTTGAAGATGAATCAATCCCAAATAACAGGAATGTTAATTGACCTTGAACCTGAATTAAGGCTGGAACTTATCCATCAGGCTCAATCAGCCTATCGCCAGGCTTATGTACCGTATTCCCATTATCCTGTTGGCTCGGCCGTGCTTTCTTCCTCCGGGAAAATTTATAGCGGGTGTAACGTCGAGAATGCGAGTTACGGTTTAACCGTTTGCGCAGAGCGAAATGCTATTTTCCATGCCGTAGCTCAGGGAGAACGGGAATTAAATGGAATTGCTATTGCAGTACCGACCGATGGTTTTCCTTCCCCTTGCGGGGCATGTCGCCAAGTGATCCGGGAGTTTGCCGTGGACTGCCCGGTAATTTTAATTAACGGCTCAGGTCAGACGCGATTGACGAGTTTGAAGGTGTTGCTGCCGGAGTCGTTTGGACCAGAATATCTTTAGGCTCCGTACTAGCTGGGACTTGTGTGACACAACGCTCGGTCCATACGACGCGGAGTAAACCAGCCATGTAATTACTTGTCTCAGGGGAACGGGGTCCTGGCGATATTACAGAGGAACTATAAATATTTACGATTAATGTGATAGTCAATATTGAGGGTTGCGCATTATTATGTCATAATAATGTCATAATAAGTGAGAGGTGATTACTTTGCCACAAATAAGACCAATATCAGATTTGAGAAATACAAATGAAATTTCAGAAGCGTGCCATAAATATGACGAACCGATTTTTGTTACCAAAAACGGGTATGGTGATTTGGTTATCATGAGTATTGATACTTATGAACGTCAGCTTGCCCTTGTTGATGTTTATAAAAAGCTTGCTGAGGCAGAAACACAGCTTGCCCAAGGTATCCCCCTTTTGGATGGAGAAGAGGTATTTAAAAAGCTGAGGGATAAATATGTCGCAAAATAGTTATAGCTTGAAGTTTACTCCAAAAGCAAGTGAGGATTTAGAACAAATTTATAGTTATATCTCTGGAAGGCTTTTTGCTGAGATTGCTGCGGATAATATGCTCGCAAAAATAGAAAGCACCATGATGCGATTAATAGATTTTCTCTATTCTTGCAATTTTGTTTTGGATGAGCCTCTAAAGAGCAGAGGATATCGTAAGCTGGTAGTAGATAGTTATATAGCCTTTTATCTGGTTGATGAAATTGAAAAACAGGTTGTTATTATGCGTATTCTCTATAGTGCTCAAAGCTATCAAAATTTACTTTGAAGTACCATTTATTTATATTTGCATTGAATAGATAACTTAAGGTTATGGTAAGAATAAAGTATTTAGGATAGGAAGTGACTTCAGCGTTGGTTTCGACATCAGCAAAAGAATTCCGTTCTGGTTTTGTATCCGTAATTGGCAGGCCTAATGCAGGGAAATCGACCTTGCTTAATCATTTAATTGGACAAAAAGTACTGATCATGTCAGATAAACCCCAGACCACCCGAAATCGTATCCAGTGTATTCTGACGGAGGAGCGGGGACAAATTGTCTTTCTGGATACTCCAGGAATTCATAAACCCAAACATAAGTTAGGGGAATATATGGTCGGGAAAGCCAGGGAATCAATGCGCGACGTGGACCTTATCCTTTATATCGTGGATCTTTCCGCCGAATATGGTCCGGGCGAAGAGTATATTATCGAGATGCTTAAGCAAACGAAGACCCCGTGTGTACTCGTCTTAAATAAAGTTGATTTACTAGCGACGAAGGAACTATTGATGCGTAAAATTCAGCAGTTTGCCGTTCTTGTCGATTTTGCGGCGGTTGTTCCTATTTCAGCAATAACAGGGGAAAATTCGGATGAACTGTTAAATGTGATTTTTGCCCAACTCTCTCCGGGGCCCATGTATTATCCAGAAGATGAAGTGACCGATCAGCCGGAAAGATTTATTATGGCGGAACTGGTGCGCGAAAAAGTGCTCCAGCTGACTCATGCTGAAATTCCTCATTCGATTGCCGTTGTGATCGAAGAAGTAGAAGAAAAAAAGACCCTTGTCAAAGTGAGAGCCTTGATTGTGGTTGAGCGTGAATCTCAAAAAGGGATTGTTATCGGGGCAGGTGGCAGACAGCTCAAAGAGATCAGCAGCTTGGCTCGTCTGGACATTGAGGCGTTGTTAGGCAGCAAGGTGTTTTTGGAAGTTTGGGTCAAAGTCAAAAAAGATTGGCGTAATCGTCCGGATAGCTTACGCAATTATGGGTATGGAGAGGAACGAAAGTAAAATGAATCTGGCAGGAATAACTGAGCATACGTTATTAAAACCTCAAGCCGCAGAAAAAGACATCGTAGCACTTTGTCATGAGGCTCAACAGCATAAGTTGGCAATGGTTTGTATCAACCCGACGTATGTGCAAATGGCGGCAAAGCTCTTATACGGCACAGGAATTGGCGTTGCAGCTGTAGTGGGTTTTCCGTTAGGTGCAACATTTACGGAAGCTAAGGTTCAAGAGGTCTTCATGGTTAAAGCGCATGGCGCTAAAGAAGTGGATATGGTTATGAATATTGGCTGGGCAAAATCCGGAAATTGGGAGGCCGTAGAGCAGGATATTGTTCGGGTAGTCGAAGCAGCGCATGGCTGCGGCTTATTAATAAAAGTCATTATCGAAACTTGTTTGTTGACGGAAGATGAGAAAAAAACGGTAGCTGAGCTTGTCAAACGCGCGGGAGCGGATTACATTAAGACCTCGACCGGCTTTGCCGGAGGCGGAGCTACCGTGGAAGATGTGCGTAATCTTAAAGCGTGGGTCGGGGAGGGTGTTAAGGTCAAAGCGTCGGGAGGAATCAGGACCAGGGAGTTTGCACTTAAACTGGTTGAAGCTGGAGCGGAACGCCTTGGGACGAGCGCTATACTTAGCTAAGAACGTTTAGATCTATTTAAGGTTCTTGATATATACTTTTCAGCATGTCTATTGAATGTTCAAAGC
>NZ_JCAIJG010000061.1:7646-18173 GCF_059735615.1 Desulfosporosinus sp. Tol-M2 | reverse complement strand
CGAGTGCTCAGGGTTTAGGTGTATACTCGGATAATAGAATTACAAAGAATAGTAAGAGAAAGGGTGAGGGCGTGGCCGTTTATCATGCGGACGCGTTAGTGATCCGCAGTCGGGAATTTGGAGAGTCGGATCGTTTGCTCACTCTTTTTTCTCGTGAGATGGGGAAGCTGCAAGTTGTGGCGAAGGGGGTGCGTAAACCGAAAAGTAGTCAAAGGGCTGGGGCTCAGTTGTTTACGTATGCGGATTTTCTAATTCATCGGGGAAAAACTTTGGATACGGTTAGTCAGTGCAGCCCCAGGGAAAGTTTCCCGCACCTTTGGTATGATCTTGACCGGTCGTTTGCAGCGACGGGTATTGCGGAATTATTAGACATTTCGACGATTCCAGCCCAGCCTAATCGGGAGCTTTTCGGGCTTACTTTGACGTGTTTATTTCTTATAGAACAGTTTGCCCCCCCCCTTGTGCTCAGCACTTATGCCTTGCGGTTAATGACGTTGTTAGGATATCGTCCGCGTTTGGGGGAATGTGCCGAGTGTGGGGTTAGTATAAGTGGGGAGCGTTTGTTTTTTAGTTCAGAGGCGGGGGGTACGCTTTGCGGACACTGCCGGGAGACTTATTCCGGGCGATGGATTCGGGCTGGCAGTGTTGCGTTTATGGGTCAATTAACCAGGGCGAATATCTTCAAAATAGATCGTTTGCGTTGGAATGCCTGGATGAGACAAGAAATCTTGGAGACTCTACGGCTTTTCGTGGAACATAAATTTGAGCGACCCCTCAAATCCTGGCGGATGGGGAATTTATGTGCTGATGATGCGGGACGACATAATTGCGAAAAGGAAGGAAAAGACAATGACTGACAACATACGAGGACGATGCTAATTATTTTGCTGCGGATAAGGAATATTAAGGGAATCTGTTTGACACACCTTCTTCCTCCGCTTATAATCATCTTAATATAGTAACCTAACCAGAGGAAGTTTCTTGGCTAAGAGAGCACGGAGAGAGGAATCGCGTCAATGAGTGCAGGCGATAAGGCGTGAAGAAACTCAACGGTTTACTTGCAGAAAGCCCAGGGGGTGGAAGCCGAATGGGAGTAACGGATGGGGGAGCTCTGAGCATACGTAACGAAGAGGACCCTTGGGGGTCAAACAGGGTGGAACCGCGGGAACAAGCTCTCGTCCCTGTAGCTTAAATGCTACGGGGGGAGTGCTTTTTTATTGTCTTGAAAAACAAATCTTGGTAAAGAGCATATTGGAGAAGAAAATAAATAAATTACTTAGGAGGTTGACTATGAAGTTTCAAGACCTAATCCTTACTCTCGACAAGTTTTGGGGAGAACAAGGGTGTATTATTGCCCAACCCTATGACATGGAGAAAGGGGCGGGAACCATGAACCCGGCTACATTTCTGCGCGCCCTTGGACCGGAACCCTGGAATGTGGCCTATGTTGAGCCGTCGCGCCGGCCAACCGATGGACGGTATGGGGAAAACCCCAATCGCTTACAGCACTATTTTCAATACCAGGTTATCCTTAAGCCTTCGCCGGAAAATGTTCAGGAACTTTACCTGCAGAGCCTCGAACGGATGGGAATCAAGTCTAAGGAGCACGATATTCGCTTCGTTGAAGACAACTGGGAGTCTCCGACCTTGGGGGCGTGGGGGCTTGGCTGGGAAGTCTGGTTAGATGGTATGGAAGTGACCCAGTTTACATATTTTCAACAGTGCGGGGGGGTTGACTGCAAACCGGTTTGCGCGGAAATTACCTATGGCCTGGAGCGACTGGCCACGTTTATTCAAACTAAAGACAGTGTGTATGATATTGAGTGGGTCGGGGACATTACCTACGGCGATATCTATCTTCAAAGCGAGATCGATTACTCGCATTACAACTTTGAAGTCGCGGATATTGAAGCGCTGCAGATCTGGTTTGACATGTATGAGCGTGAGGCGAAGCGGGTCGTGGAAAAGGGCTTGGTGCTCCCGGCCTATGACTATGTGTTGAAGTGCTCTCATACCTTTAACCTTCTTGATGCTCGCGGGGCAATCAGTGTCACGGAACGTACCGGCTATATTGCCCGGGTGCGCATGCTGGCTCGTCTGTGTGCTCAGGCTTATGTGGAGCAGCGGGAGAGGCTGGGCTTCCCCTTACTTAAACACATGCACTCGAACCTCGAACAACGAACCTCGAACAACGATTTGGGGGTGGAGTAAGATGGCGAAAGATTTTTTACTTGAAATTGGAACAGAAGAGATCCCCGCTAAATTCTCCCCGGGGGCAATGACCCAGCTCAAGGAACAAGTCAGCAAACGATTTGCCAGATTGCGCTTACCCTTTACGGAATTGAACATCTTCGCGACTCCTCGTCGTCTCGCCCTTCTTGTCACAGGTCTTGAGGAAAAACAGGGCTATTTTAAAAAGGAAGTAAAAGGACCGGCTGTGAAAGCGGCCTATGATGCGAACGGTGCGCCAACAAAAGCTGCCCAAGGCTTTGCCCGTGGGCAGGGTGTGACGGTGGAAGACCTTTTTGTACAAGAACTCAATGGAGTACCATATGTGTTTGCCAATAAATTGGAACCGGGGGTTGAGACCCAAACAATCCTGCCTCAGCTCGCCCGGGAGCTGATTAATGCGCTTCATTTTCCCAAGCCGATGCGCTGGGGTGACTTCGATTTTTATTTCGCACGTCCTATTCGTTGGCTTGTCGCGCTTTACGGGACAGAGGTCGTACCGTTTGAATTCGTCGGGCTTGAGTCCGGTCGTGTCTCACGCGGCCACCGAACGCTGGCGACAGAACTTGTTTTCTTAGGCCAACCTTCCGATTATCGGGAAGCTTTACGTAAAGCCTTTGTCATGGTTGATCCGGATGAACGAAGGGTTGAAATCCAAGCACAGCTCAAAGTCCTTGCGGAACAAGTCGGCGGCGAGGTGCCTGAAGATCATGAACTTCTGAGCGAAGTCATCCACCTAGTCGAATATCCGACCGCATTATTGGGTAAAGTAGCCCCTGAGTACATGAACTTGCCGGAGGCAGTAATCACGACCCCGATGCGAGAGCACCAACGGTATTTTCCAGTCCGGGCTGTAGACGGAACACTTTTGCCCTATTTTATCACGGTGCGTAACGGAGATGCTTATGCCATAGACACAGTGAAGGCCGGAAATGAAAAGGTGTTGAAAGCTCGTTTGGAAGACGCAGCTTTTTATTACAGGGAAGACCAAAAGGTTCCTCTGGAAGGGTCGGCGGAGAGATGCCCGAGGTCTGTCAGGGGATACTTGAACACTATCAGCCTCGTTTTGCCGGGGATGCCTTGCCGGTGTCTGACCCGGGGCGTGTGGTGAGTCTTGCGGATAAACTGGATGCTATAGTTGGGGCGTTCAGCATCGGAATTCAGCCTACAGGGTCCCAGGACCCTTATGCCCTAAGACGCCAGGCCCAAGGGATCGTTGCTATCCTCCTGGACTCCAAATGGAACTTTTCCTTAACCGAACTCTTGCAGGAGTCCTACCGGGCTTTCAACGTGCAGGGGACTTCCCTTTTGCCGTTTCAGGATATATTGCCACTTTTACAGGATTTCTTTCAACAACGGCTGCGTTTTGTGCTTCAGGAACAAGGATTGCGCTATGATACTGTCATTGCGGCGCTCGCACTGGGAAGCGATCGATTCAATCGCGCTGTGTGCCGAGCCCGGGTACTTTCCGAAAAACGGGAAGAAGAGACCTTTCTACTTTATGCCCAAGCTTATACCCGCTGTTTAAATCTGACTAAAAAAGAACCGCCTCAAACATTAAATCCAGCCTTGCTGGCGGATGCGACAGAAATTACCCTTGCCAACGGGATCTCCTTACGTCGCGAGCGTTTTAATCGGATGATAGCGATGGGTGATTTCGCGGAGGCGTATAAGTTGGCAGGAGAGCTTGTACCTCTGATTGAGGACCTCTTTCAAGCGGTTATGATTATGGTAGAGGATGCAGATCTGAGAGTTGCCCGGCTGGCCTTACTCAGGCAATGTGTGGAGATGCTGGGTTGTCTGGGGGATTTAAGCGTTTTGACATAAACTATGTGCGATGCACGAGGTCCGAGGCACGATGCGCGTAATCGAAAAAAATGTTCATTAATCTAGGCAAGGAATCATATCTTGTGATATATTAACCGTGTAAGAGCTAATTAGTATGTCACATTGAGATGCGGAGAAACATTAAGAGGTGAAAAGGGTTGGAATGGACGGAGCGTCAACAGCGAATTGTGGAGATCGTGAAAGACTCAGGTTCCATCACAGGTGAAAAGATTGCGGCAAAGCTGGATTTGACGCGGGCCACCCTCCGCCCGGATTTAACCGTTTTGACGATGTTCGGGGTTCTGGAGGCCAGACCACGTGTCGGGTATTCTTATCGGGAAAACACCGGACCTTCCCCGATTATGGAACGCTTGCTTCAGCTTCGGGTTAGCTCGTACAAGTCGATTCCAGTTACCGTACCGGAAAGTGCGAGTATTTATGAAGCGACGGTTGCGATGTTCACGCAAAACGTAGGAAGCCTGACGGTTGTCGGGCCAGATCACCTCCTTGTAGGAATGATCTCGCGTAAAGATATTATGAAAGCCTCTATAGGGAAAAGCGACCTTCAACAAGTTCCCATCGGTGTTATTATGACGCGCATGCCCAACATTTATATGACGACACCTGATGAGCCGGTTTATAGTGCGGCTAAAAAACTTGTACAACATCAGGTTGACAGTTTACCGGTGGTCGAAGGATATGTGGACGAGAACGGGTATGAATGTTTTGAGGTCGTGGGCCGGTTTACTAAGACGAATGTCACAAAGCTTTTTGTGGAAATTGCGGAAGCAAGGCTGTGACCGAGGTATGAAGTTCGTGGTTCGTGGTACCCGAAGGCAAAGGGAACCTGAGGTCGGAAATGAGGTTTGATTGCGAATGAATTGGAGGTGTGTGAACGCGTGACGACCCAAAATACAGTGATTTATATCATTTCGGATGCACTCGGAGAGACGGCTGAGTTTGTAAGCCGGGCGGCGGTGGCACAATTTCTCGGGGTAAAGATACGGATTCGTCGGGTTCCCTATGTCCGGGATGAATTGCATCTGGAAGATATTATGGAAGAAGCCGTGGCGGAACAGGCCGTCCTGGTGTATACTTTAGTACTTCAAAATCTTCGGGATTTTTTGGAAGAAAAAGCCATTGAGAAAGGGCTAAAAACTGTCGATATATTAGGTCCTTTAATTAGCGCTCTAGCCAGCCAAACCGGCCTGAAACCCACCCATATTCCAAACATTATCCATCTTCTGGATGAACAGTATTTCCGTAAAGTGGAGGCGGTCGAATTTGCTGTAAAATATGACGCCGGCAAAGACTTTCGAGGGGTTTTCTATGCCGATGTTGTACTTATTGGCGTCTCACGGACCTCAAAAACGCCACTCAGTATGTACTTAGCCCATAAAGGACTCAAAGCCGCGAATATTCCGCTGGTTCCGGAAGTAAATCCGCCGGAAGAACTGTTTAGTATTTCTCCTAAGAAAGTAATTGGATTAACATTACGACCTGAATTACTCAACTCAATTCGAACCGAGCGCTTAAAAACCTTAGGGTTGGGCGCAGACTCGGATTATGCTAACCTGGAGCGCATAATTCAGGAACTGGAGTATGGGCAGAGTGTCATGAAACGTCTAGGTTGCCCAATCATCGACGTCACTAGCAAAGCGGTTGAAGAGATCGCAAGCATGGTGTTGGAAATATTGTATAAGGAGGATGGAAATGAATAATAAGTACGTTTACTTATTCCGGGAAGGAAAAGCTTCCATGCGCGACTTATTGGGAGGAAAGGGTGCCAATTTATGCGAAATGACCAATCTTGGTTTGCCGGTTCCGCCAGGATTTACCATTACCACGGAAGCATGCAATGAATATTACAGCAACAACCAAAATCCCCCGGAGGGTCTTTGGGATCAAGTCTGGACGGCCTTAGCGGATGTTGAGGCAACTACGGGTAAACGCTTTGGAGATAAAGTGAATCCACTGCTCCTTTCTGTTCGGTCCGGGGCTAAGTTCTCGATGCCCGGCATGATGGATACGGTTCTTAACTTGGGATTAAATGACGATACAGTGGGGGTCTTGGCTGCGAACACGCAAAACGAGCGTTTTGCCTGGGACTGTTACCGCCGCTTTGTTCAAATGTTCGGAGATGTCGTCCTGGAAGTAGAACATTCCGATTTTGAAGAGATTTTAGAGATCGCCAAAGAGAAACAAGGGGTTAAGTTTGATTCTGAACTATCGGCGGAGAGCCTCAAATGGATGGTCAGCGAATATAAGAAAAAAATAGAAAGCAAGACTGGCATACCGTTCCCCGTGGATCCCAAGATTCAGCTAGAGTTATCGGTATTAGCGGTATTC
Organism: Desulfosporosinus sp. Tol-M2; assembly: GCF_059735615.1. Classification (NCBI taxonomy): domain Bacteria; kingdom Bacillati; phylum Bacillota; class Clostridia; order Eubacteriales; family Desulfitobacteriaceae; genus Desulfosporosinus; species Desulfosporosinus sp. Tol-M2. The sequence goes on along the minus strand of NZ_JCAIJG010000061.1, from coordinate 11,768 downwards.
CGTTCGTGGAACAATGACCGGGCGAATTTTTATCGTACGATTAATAATATTCCCCATGACATTGGGACAGCCGTGAATGTGCAGGTCATGGTCTTTGGGAATATGGGTGCCGACTCAGGAACAGGCGTGGCCTTTACGCGCAGCCCATCGTCGGGGGAACATGCGCTCTACGGCGAATATCTGATGAATGCGCAAGGGGAAGACGTGGTGGCCGGGATCCGGACCCCCAATCCAATTGCCACTTTGGCCCGGGAAAATTTGGAGATCTACAAGCAGTTTGAGAGTATTTGCAAACTCTTAGAGAGCCATTATCGTGATATGCAGGATATTGAATTTACGATTGAGCGCGGAAAACTTAATATACTGCAAACTCGGAATGGCAAACGAACTGCCTCAGCCTCAATCCGGGTAGCGGTTGATCTTTTCCATGAGGGTTTAATTACGAAAGAAGAAGCAGTCATGAGGATCGAACCGGAACAACTGGATCACTTATTACATCGCAGTATGGATACAAATGCAAAGTACGAAGTTCTGGCGAAAGGGCTTCCTGCGTCACCTGGCGCTGCCTCTGGGAAAATTGTATTTAGCGCGGATGAAGCAGAAAGCTTAGGGAATGCCGGGGAGAAAGTGATTTTGGTGCGTACCGAAACGACCCCGGATGATATTCACGGTATTTTGGCAGCCCAGGGGATTTTAACGAGCCGTGGCGGTATGACGAGTCATGCGGCCGTTGTCTCCCGGCATATGGGCAAGCCGGCTGTTTGTGGGTGTGATGCCTTAAAAATTAACGTTGCTCAAGGTTTAATTGAGATTGAAGGGGTTGAGTATCACCAGGGAACAATGATCTCCATCGACGGCTCAACCGGGCGGGTTATCAAGGGCGAAGTTCCTATGGTAGATCCACAACTAAGTGCAGAATTTAAAGAGCTCTTGGGCTGGGCGGATGAAATTTCTCGACTCCGGGTGAAGGCTAATGCCGATAGCCCGACAGAAGCGACGAACGCACGAAATTTCGGAGCGGTTGGGATTGGGTTGACGCGGACCGAGCATATGTTTATGCACCCGGAACGGATTCCGATTGTCCAAGAGATGATCCTGGCGCAAACCCTCGAAGAACGCGAAGTCGCCTTGGCCAAACTTCTGCCCATGCAGGAAGAAGACTTCTATGGTATTTTGAAGGCGATGCAGGGACTCCCTGTGACTATTCGCCTGTTGGATCCGCCGCTGCATGAGTTCCTGCCGCATTCGGAGGAACTGGTTGTGGAGATCACGAAACTGAGAGTTCTGAATAACGACCCCGATACCTTACACCAGAAAGAGGCATTGCTCAGTAAAGTACGGGCCTTATCCGAGCTTAACCCAATGCTCGGCCACCGTGGTTGTCGTCTGGGAGTATCCTATCCGGAAATCACGGTTATGCAGGCGCGGGCAATTTTCCAGGCCGGTGCCCGGTTGGTAAAAGAAGGGTATGATATTCATCCGGAAGTCATGATTCCCCTGATCATAGGGAAAGAAGAGTTCCTGATGATGCGTAAGCTGGTGGATGATACGGCAGAGTTGGTCATGCGCGAACAAAATGTCCGGATCCACTATCAAGTTGGGAATATGATTGAGGTACCGCGTGCGGCACTCTTGGCTGATGAGATTGGAAAAGTAGCAGACTTTTTCTCCTTCGGGACGAATGATCTCACCCAAATGACGATGGGCTTGTCGCGTGATGATGCTCAAGGCAAGTTCCTCCCTGTCTATCTGGAAAAGAAGCTCATGAAAACAGATCCCTTTATTGTACTTGATCGGGAAGGGGTTGGTAAGCTCATTGACATGGCAGTGAAGCTTGGTCGGAGCGCAAATCCAGATATTTCCTTAGGGATCTGTGGAGAACATGGCGGCGAACCAAACTCGGTGGAATTCTGCCACTTAGTCGGCCTGGATTATGTCTCCTGCTCCCCATTTCGAGTACCTATAGCGCGTTTGGCAGCAGCGCAGGCCGCGATCAGACACAAAGACTAATCGAAGTAGTCATTAACTATTATAAAAAAGGGTATTGCAACTTAACTCTAAAGTGCAGTACCCCTTTTTGCTGGTTTCCAGGCATGTCTATGGAATTAACATGTCCCTTTATGGGCTGTTCGTTGCGGCTCTGCAAATAACATTAAGCATTTCAATGATTATGGTCGAAGGGAGTGACACTTTATGACAAACGAGGAGTTAGAGCAAATCCATCGGGTGGCGAGGATAAAATAATGATGAAAAAGATTAAAATTACAGTTATGAAAATGGCTCACTATCATGACTTGATAGATAAATACGAAAATCCGATCAGCCATGCCTGCAATATGCAAGTTGGGCAAATATTCATTGCCAACGGCTGGGAAAAGCCGGAGGGAATGTGCGACAGTGCCTGGGAGAGTATGTCTGCTTTTGTAATGACCCTTGCCCACGGCGGCGAGGACTTTTATGACGGCTGGATGAAAAACAAAAAGTCCGCCATGATCTCCTGCAATGACGGCTTCCGTCCGGTGAGCTTTTTGATTGAGGCACTGGATGAGGATGCGGAATAAGAGATAAATCAGAATTTATCGAGCAATTGTTTCTCTGCAGCCAAAGAAATTAAATATTGAAGTTAACTATATGAAGAATAGTATAGTATGTGCATTGTATTGACAATGCACATATTTTATACTAAAATACATATAATGATAGTAAAGGGAGGGAAGTCAAATGTCCGAAACAACAAATTTAACCATTCGCATAGATAAAGAACTCAAGGAGCAGGCAGAAAAGCTTTTCTCCGAATTGGGTATGAACATGACAACGGCATTCACTGTCTTTGTCCGTCAGGCTGTTCGGCAGGGAAAAATACCCTTTGAAATATCTTTGAATATTCCTAATTCAGAAACCATAGTAGCCATGGAAGAAGCAAATAGAATAAGCCGTGACCCAAGTGCAAAACGCTACTCAAGTTTTGAGGACCTGATAGCGGAGGTTCAGAATGAAGTATGAGATTTTATCGACTGGGAGGTTCAAAAGGGATTTAAAGGCAATTATTAAGCGAGGATACAATATCCAATTACTGCAGGATGTTGTTTCTATGTTGGCAGCCGGAATACTCCTGTCGGAAAAATATAAAGACCACATGTTAATAGGAGATTGGACTGGGCACAGGGAATGCCATGTTACTCCCGACTGGCTTTTGATTTATAGGATTGATAATAATGTTCTGGTATTGACGCTTACCAGAACAGGTACTCATAGCGAGTTATTTTTATAGGGAGCTAAAGTATCCCTGTCAAAATAACCACTATGCAAAGTTCTTGTTGGGGGGGAATATGGAGTGAGTTCAAGCAAAGGATTAGACAACTATTTATTGGCTGTTCGAAAGCTGAATAATATGGGGCGTTGGGCAACTGAGTTTATGCATTCCAGAACCACGGTGAGTGAACATTCCTTTTTTGTAGCTCAGGTGGGTCAAATGTTAGGGCTTATTGAAGAAGAACATAGCAATGTCGTGGACTGGGGTCGATTGTTCAAAAAACTCCTGAACCATGATGTGGTCGAGGCGATTACTGGAGATATTATCAGCACCGTAAAGCACAAGAGTAAAGAAATGCGGGATATGGTATGCCTTATCGAAAAAGAGGCTGCGGAAGAGAGTCTATTTGCTCATATGGAAGGACCTTACAAAATAACCTATAGGGAAATCTTATTTGAGGGAAAAGATGATACACTTGAGGGCCGAATTTTACAAGCTGCAGATTATATAGACGCACTAATGGAATGCATTGGCGAGATAAGACTCCACAATAACTTTCCGTTTGTTGAAAAATATCACGGCATTCTGGAGAAGTTGAAAGAGGTTGACCTTATTAGTGTTCGATACTTCGTTGAATTTATTCTTCCTCCGCTAATTTCAAAGTGTGAGGAAATTCATGATTGAACAAAAAGTCTGGTCTTGAGTGTGACAGATATGAAATGGTAAACATACCTTATACTGTAATTACATGGGATGCATGGAAAGCGGTGACAAGGGTGAGCATATATCTGGCTTTAGGTGATTCCATTACTGCAGGGTATGGTGTTGGAAGCTTATTTTCTTTTCCGACAGTATATGGCAATTATCTT
>NZ_JCAIJG010000061.1:0-7606 GCF_059735615.1 Desulfosporosinus sp. Tol-M2 | reverse complement strand
ATTTACTTCATTATCTAAGGAACTCTAATCAATCGATTAACACATTTCAGTTCCCTATGATCTTGGGTAACATGGGCAAAACTCTTGATCAGGCCGGAGAAGTGATAAGGCGACTCAATCCTAAGGCAATTGTAAAAGTAGCCACTCTGTATAATCCCATGCCGGTAGGCCCTTACGCCCAATATAACGAACGTGTACAAGGGGTTATTGACGCTGCCAATGCCATAGTTATCGCTTGGGCAAAACGATATGGGTTTGTGGTGGTTAATTTAGGTCGTGCGCTCAGAGGAAAAGAACGGTATCTAATCGGCCCGGATTACATGCATCCCAACGCGGCCGGGTATCGGGTGATTGCAAAGGCGTTTGCCAGGTATTGAGTTTGTTTTAGCGTAAGTGAGGTGGCTGGGGGAACTTTTTAGAATAATACCAATAGAGTCCCACTGATCCAAACAGGAGAGCGCCGATCGCTAAGGCCAACAATAGCCGACCCGGATGATGTGAGATTCGCCATAAATCATGCCCTACCCAGGATTCCCAAATAATCATGGGAAATTTTCCGAGCAGGGAGGCTAACAAGAACGAAGGAAAGGTCATAAGGGATAAGCCGGCAGCATAATTCACTGCGGCAGAGGGAAGTACCGGAATAAGTCGCGAGAGAAGGACAACGGAAAAGCTATTTCCTCTTAGCAGAGCGCCCCATTTTCCGAGCTTCTTCATCTTTGGCTGCGCCCACTCTTGTCCCAGCGTACGTGCTAGCCAAAAACCCAAAGAGGCGCCTAACAAGCTCCCGCTAAGGGAAAGCATAAAACCACCGATCCACCCGTAAATAATGGTGTTAATCCCTGCCATTAAGACAAACGGCATCACTGGAAAAAGAACCAAAGTCATTATTATAGCAAGGTCAATAAAAATGCTTAATAATCCCCACTGAGTCACGAACGCCTGTAATTCAGCAGGGTGCTGCATCTTAGGATAAAGAAAAATCACTATCGCGAGGGAAATTAGCAACGTCATTAAGGAGAAGTACTTCTTGGTCAACGGTTAACCTCCCTTAAAATAAAAACTGCACCATGCGTGGGTCATCCCTCAAAGAATGACCCTTGTTCTAGTTTAGTGCAGATCTGCGCCGAAAGCTATATGTTTTCGCTGATTCTCAGTGCTTTCTCAATTTTTTAGCACGGCGGAAACTTACAAAGGGTTTTTATCACATGGCTGACAATAAGAAATGACATGCCAGAAAACAAGGCATGTCATACTATTTCGGTCACTAATCAGAGCAGAAAGGGAGTTTTTTATTCACATATGTTTTACCAGACGGAGTGTGGTGTACCGCTCAGAGGATGGGAGGTTGCGTTTGAATTTAAATCTGAATTCCTGGATCGATGCCGCTTTATCAGCGACCATAACGAGAAAAGCTTCCCGGCTCCGGGGCCTGCGAACGGTGAGTGGCCACATATGGCTTAAAATAATATCCTTTTCCTTTTCGCTTAGGATAAAACAACGTTCCGCATTCTCGCAGGCAATACGAGGATGGCGAAAACCATGCCATCTTGCTCCTTCGGGTCTAAGGTGATGCCAATCATATAAGAAAAAGTCATGAAGGAGGGCGCCCCGGGTGATTGCAAAAGTATCTAACTTAAGGGTACTTTCCAGTCGTATTGACCAGTTATAGGCAATTTGAGCGACCCGGAGGGAGTGCTCCAGGGTTGTAAAAGGCCTGTGATGAGTATATGAAGCCAACTGCTTGTATTCATCGTGGTTTAAAATGTTATCAACATGTTCCGCTAAACTCAATCATATCACCTTCCTGGCTAAGTGGGTGTCGTTTCCTTTATCAGAGGTAATTTTTTTGCTTGAAGTTTTAGACTTATAAATAGTTACTTTTTAAGTATACTTTAGAAGTTGAGCGTTGTAAATTAATAGAAACTGGTCATTTTTTCCATCTTAGGAATTTTAGTTTACTTAACACTATCATTTGGTGAATCCGTTACTTGAGTATAGTCATAAACTTCATATTTTGGTTGGATGGAGAGGGTCTTGTCAGGCTTTGCCGAGAAAGGGAAGAGCGGCCAGTAAACACCCAACTTCCGAAAGCTCGATAAACGCTCCGTACAAGTCTCCGGTTAATCCCCCTAAGAGAGAGGAAATTCTGGAGGCAAGCAAGGTCACAGTGATGACACATACTCCAAAGGCGATAAGTCCGGCAAATCCGGAGAGAAAAAAGGAGGCTCCCAAAACTAAGCATCCATTGATAAGAAAAGGAATCCAGCGGGTAGTGTCATGAATACCTTTTCCCAGTCCTTGGGGGCGGGCATAAGGAAACCCGACCACCCCAATCTGAAATACCCAGCGTGAGAGCATGGGCATAACAAGGAGGATGGAAAATTGAGGGGGAGTCAGGCTGGCAAGTAAGGCGAATTTGAGGAGTAATAAGCCGAAGAGGGCCATGCAGGCATGAGCTCCAATTCGGCTGTCCATCATGATCTCCAGAATACGTTCCGGACTCCGGGCGGATAGTAATCCATCCATACTATCCATGAACCCATCAAGATGGAGCCCCCCTGTAAGCATTAACTCAGCAACCAACAAGAGAGCACCTAGAACCAAGGCGGGGAAATAAAGAGTCAACGCTTTCGCCAGAAGCCAAAGGAGTAGTCCTATGATAAGTCCGACCAAGGGGTAATAGCGATAACTTAGTGAAAATTCCTCCGAGGTGACTTCTACTTTGGGTGCAGGTAAAGGGAGCCGGGTCAGAAAGGTAAGGGCAATGAGAAAGCCGCGCAAATTAATCACTCCTTGAGCAGGGAAGCAAGCAGCTTCTCGCCGGGGTGTTTAATCTCCATGGGAAAACCCGCCACGACCAAATAAACCTGATCCGCACTCTGAGCCAGAATTTGATTGCTCCTTCCGGCTAAATCCCGGTAAGCCCGGGCCAAAGGGTACTCAGGAACAATTCCTTGACCTACTTCGTTGGAGACAAAGATGACTTGCGGTTTAATCTCCCGGGTTAGTTGGGCGACGTCCTTTACAGTGTCCAGGATTCGAGGTTCAAGTTCGTTGTTGAATGAATCCTGGTCTTTCGGTGGGTTATCTGCTAAGAGAAGATTGCTTAGCCAGAGCGTGACACAATCGAGAAGAATAACCGCGTCTTCGTCTTTAAGTTGAATCAAGGCAGCGCGAATGTTCCGGGGTTCTTCAATGAGCCGCCAAGTGGACGGACGTTGTTGCCGGTGCTTTTTGATGCGCAGGGCCATTTCTGCGTCCCCTATTTGAGCGGTAGCAATGTAAATGACGGGACGTTTTGCATGAGCGGCAAGAAGTTCGGCAAAGCGGCTTTTGCCACTCCGGGCGCCGCCTGTGATGAGAGTAAATTGAGACAATAGCATTCACCCGCTTCAGTGTTTTAGGATTTGTTAATGAAGAATATGGAAGTTAGATTGACCGTTCGCTGACTCCGGCATCGGCGAAGGTGGACATTTCCTCGAGAATATGAAGGGCAGCTTCAATAAGATGAAAGGTTAAGGCGGCTCCAGTTCCTTCTCCAAGTCTCATATTTAAGTTAAGTACCGGCTCCAGTCCCAGATCAGTTAAGGCTTTACAGTGACCAATTTCTACTGAGTTGTGGGAGGGAATCATAAAGGCGGTGCTTTTTGGGGCAAGTTTCGCGGCTATGAGTGCTCCGGCAGCCGAGATGAGACCGTCGATCACGATAGGGACACGGCTGGCAGCAGCTTGCAGGATCGAACCGGCTATCGCCGCGATTTCTAAGCCTCCTACTTTAGTTAGAACGTCGAGGGCGTCCTGTGGATCGGGCTGATTAATTTCAATTGCTTTTTTAATAGCATGCCGTTTCTTGCTTAATCCGGCGTCATCGAGCCCGGTTCCTCGATCAACGACTGATTCAATGGTGGAATTTGTCAAGAGGGCAATGATAGCTGTGCTGGGGGTCGTATTCCCGATTCCAAGGTCTCCAGTGGCTAAGAGATTATAGCCTGCACGGATTTTTTCATCGGCAATTTCCGCGCCCACCAGCAGAGCTTGCAGAGCTTGTTGACGGGTCATAGCGGGGCCTTTGGTCATATTCCGGGTTCCGTTGGCAACACGTTTGTGGATTATGTCCCCTTCTAAGGGGAAGGCAACTCCGACATCAGTACAAAAAACCTCCGCATTGGCCTGACGAGCTAAAACATTGATGGCAGCGCCGCCACCCAGGATATTGTAAATCATTTGGGAAGTAACTTCTTGGGGAAACGCACTGACTCCTTCGGCGACGACTCCATGATCACCGGCCATTAAGAGGACGGATTTCTTCAGAATTTTAGGATTGGAGGTTCGTTGGATGCCGCCAAGTTGCTTTGCCAAATATTCCAACCGTCCAAGGCTGCCCTGCGGTTTGGTGAGTGAGTCCAGGCGCTTTTCGATCTGCCCAATGCTCTCCTCGTCAAGATCCGTAATGCTTGCTATGAGTGTTTGAAGTTGTGCGTTTAGTTGAGCTGCGGATAAGTTTTGCATGGTTTGATCCCCTCTATTTTGTTATAATTAGTAGAAAAAGTAAAGCCCAGCCACAAATAAACCTGTGGTCGGGACTTTTCCGTCATCACCGCCGCTCCCCAAGTTATGGGAAGACGTAAACATTTAGGCAGGTCTCCTGGCTCTCGAATCATTGCTAAACTCGTAACCTTCCCAGCCAAGGCCAGTGGTTTTACGAAAGCTCATCGAATACAGTGGTGGGTCCGCGTCGGTTTCCAACCGAACTTCCCTATTCTCCCAAAGGGCACCTAAATGACTTTATTTTTCTTCAGCTTAACACAATCATTTTCTTATCTCAAGTACATGTCCTGAAATCAAGAGATCCATCGGTATGGACATTATCAGGTAAGGCCCAGTACCTGCGAATGTACAAACCATTCGCAGAATATAATAGAACATGCCCGGGTTCTAGCTCAGAAATTCCTTTGTGAACACCTGCTCCGGGAGTATGTGCCGGGCCAACAAAGAAGACTTCAGCCGATCCTTCCTGTCCGATATTGGGGGATATATCCGGGTGTTTAAGCAGGGCTTTAAGTTCTGAAGAAAAAACAAGTGAACTTGTTTGTTCGCTGTAAAAGAGAGGCTTAACCCCTAGGCGATCACGCGCCACAAATAACTGCTGTTCTCTACTGTCCCAGATGCCAAAGGCAAATATACCGTTCAAACGCTCAACGCAAGAAGGCCCCCATTCTAAGTAGGAGAGAAGTAAGGCTTCCGTATCAGAATGTCCTTCAAAACGGTAGTTACGACTCAGCAGCTCTTGACGGATTTCCGGTTTGTTATAAAGTACACCAGTATAGATCATGACAAAAGTATTTTCACCTTGTTGGCGAATCATCGGCTGACGGCCTCCTTGGGGGTCAACGCCAACAAGTCTGCGGTGGCCGAAAGCAGCACGAGGGGAAAGCCAGTACCCTTCCGCATCCGGTCCCCGGGGTGTAAGGGCTTGAGTCATACCAACCAGGATATCTTTTTGGAGGGTGAGATTACGTTTCCAATCCACAACACCTACAATACCACACATAAAGAGCCCTCCTTGTATGAAATGATAAGTATTATCAATTACCCTTGGTAGTAATACTCTATGCCCGGTTGAGGAGAGGTGTTCGCGGATACGAGGCTGGGTTATTCAGCCCTTTTGCCGAAATGAAGACAACATAGTATTTCTAAAGACAAGGAAGAAAGAGATACTGGATAAAAATATGTCCTGGGAGAGAAAAAAAGCGTTATATAGACGATAATATAGATTATAAATGAGTTTGACACACAACATATAGTGTGGTTAAATAAAAAACATACTATATGTTGGGGGTGAAGCTGTGCATTGTCCATTCTGCGGCAACGAGGATACTAAAGTTAATGATTCACGTCAGGTGGAAGAGGGCACGGCAGTCCGCAGACGCAGGGAATGTGAACGTTGTTTGCGTCGGTTTACCACCTTCGAAAAATTTGAGGATTCTCCGCTCATTGTGGTTAAGAAAGAAGGACGGCGCGAAGAATTTTCCCGCTCTAAAATGATGTCCGGCATGTTAAGGGCTTGTGAAAAAAGGCCAATTACCATGGAACAAATTGAGGAGGCAGCTTACGCAATAGAAATAATCCTGCGCAACAGTTCGGAGCGTGAGGTGTCGAGTGCTCAGGTGGGGGAAGCTGTGCTGGAACAGCTGTTTGGATTGGATGAAGTTGCCTACATACGTTTTGCTTCCGTCTATCGACAGTTTCAGGATATACAACGTTTTATGGAGGAGTTGCAAGAGCTGATTGCCAAACGGGGAACTATACAGAAGAAGGACAAAATTGAATAGTTATGATGGAACGTTATGATGGAAAGTAATTATGGAAAGTAATGATGGAAAGTTGGGGATTCGCGTTGATTTTCGAAGGACAAGCGCCAAAAACCTGGCTGAACGCTAAGCTTACGCCTAATGCGCAGGTAGTATTGGCAAAACGATATTTAAAACAAGCAGACGGACAAGTGGTTGAAACTGCGGAAGATATGATTTATCGGGTAGCCTGTGTGATTGCAGGAATTGAAGAGGATAAATACGGCAAAAGCCAAAAAGAAACCGAGGCCTTGGCTCAAGAATTTTATACGATGATGGCGAAACTTGAATTCATGCCCAATTCGCCGACCTTGATGAACGCCGGACGGGATCTCGGACAATTGAGCGCTTGTTTTGTTTTGCCGGTTGAAGATAGCATGGAGGAAATTTTTGATGCCATCAAAAATGCCGCGATTATTCATAAATCCGGTGGGGGGACCGGTTTTAGCTTTTCGCGTTTGCGCCCGAAAAATAGCATGGTTCGCTCAACCGGCGGCGTAGCCTCCGGTCCGGTTTCCTTTCTGCGGGTTTTTAATTCCGCCACGGAAGCGGTTAAGCAAGGCGGAACCCGGCGCGGCGCGAATATGGGAATTCTGCGGGTGGACCATCCGGATATTGTGGAGTTTATTCATTGTAAAGAAGAAAATAAAGAGATTACGAACTTTAACATTTCTGTCGGGATCACGGAAGACTTTATGCTGGCTGTCCGTGAAGGACGTTCCTATGATCTCATAGACCCTCATACGGGCGTCTCCGTAGGGAAATTATCTGCACCGGAGATTTTTCATAAAATCGTAGAGCATGCCTGGAAGAACGGAGAACCGGGCATCGTCTTTCTTGACCGTTTAAATGAAGGGAATCCTACTCCTCTGCAGGGAGAGATTGAAGCAACGAATCCTTGTATTACGGGAGATACTTGGATTCTGACAAGCCAAGGCCCGGCCCAAGTAAAAACTGTGTTAGGCCAGGAACTTGAACTGGTTTTAAACGGGGAATATCATCGGACAAGCCCGGAAGGTTTCTTTTCCACCGGGACGCAGTCCATTTTAGCAGTCAAGACAGAGCGGGGTTATGAGCTGAAATTAACCGCGGATCATCTCGTCCGTGTTGCGGAGAAGGTGACCCGCGAACATATTACCGAAAGCTGGAAACCGGCCGGTGAGCTGAAAGCGGGGGACCAACTTCTTCTTTCCAATAACCGGGGTCTGCAGTGGTCCGGTAAGGGGAGTTTTGAAGAGGGTTTTCTTTTAGGC
>NZ_JCAIJG010000007.1:0-2679 GCF_059735615.1 Desulfosporosinus sp. Tol-M2 | reverse complement strand
CGGGGTTTGGCCCTTGAATACCCTGCTAAGCAAAGAGCAACTTGCGGTAAAGTTTCTCGACGAATTGCCGGATACCTACCGCTATACTATTTTGGCTGAAAACGAACTGCTTATTGGAACTATAGGCTTTAAAGAAGTCAATATCCCTGCTCAATCGGCTACGCTCTTTGTTGTTCTTGGGAATAAAACATATTGGGGTAAAGGCTACGGCACAGATGCCTTAATCACCTTTTCGCGTTTCCTTCTTACCCAGTGGAATTTCCACAGAATTTCGCTGGATACTTGGGATGGAAATAATCGGGCTATAAGGGTTTATGAAAAAGTCGGTTTCAAGATTGAAGGTCGTCAGCGGGAAGCACGTTTTGTGTTAGGAAAATATCACGATGCCATTCTCATGGGTTTATTACGGGAAGAATTCTTCTCCCTGCATGGCAAATAATAAGGTTGCTAAAATCGGGAGTCTGGGGTAAACTATAACTAATTTAATACCTGACTAATTAGATAACTGTAATATTCCTCTGGGGTTGGGTGAAATTCCCTACCGGCGGTAAAGCCCGCGAGCCTTTTGGCAGATCCGGTGACATTCCGGGGCCGACAGTAGAGTCTGGATGAGAAGAGGAACAGGTAGAATGAGGCGTATTTGCGCTTTTTTTGAGCTGTAACTTTCTGACCCAAACACCCAGAGAAGACTTGGGTGTTTTTTTATTGTATGAAGGGGATTCTATATGCAAGCATCAAGTCCTTTCAATTTGAATGATGGAAAGTTCATGACCAGAGCACTTGATTTAGCCGTCAAGGCAATGGGACGAACCAGTCCTAATCCTCTCGTTGGTTGTGTAATAGTCAAGGATGAACAGATCGTCGGAGAAGGATATCACCTTAAAGCAGGTACTCCTCATGCTGAGATTCATGCTCTCGCAGCTGCGGGGAAGCAGGCCCGCGACGCTACCGCTTATGTTTCCCTGGAACCATGTTCTCATTTTGGCCGAACGCCTCCCTGCGCAGAGGCGCTGATCCGCGCCGGGATTAAACGAGTTGTCGTCGCCATGAAAGATCCCAACCCACTTGTTTCCGGTCGTGGCATCGCTCGCTTACGCGAGGTTGGAATTGAGGTAGACGTGGGCTTAATGTTTCATGAAGCCTCCCTCATTAATGAAGTCTTTATTAAAGTGATCTCGACCGGCTTACCCTTTGTCGTTTACAAAACAGCGATGACTTTAGATGGCAAAATCGCCACTGAGACTGGCGATTCACGCTGGGTCACTACGGAAGTTTCCCGGCAATATGTTCATCAATTACGTGATCGGTATGATGTTATTCTGGCGGGAAGTGAAACTGTCGTCCGGGATGACCCCGCCCTCACCTGCCGTCTTCCCCGTGGGCAAGACCCTGTTAGACTCATCGTCGATGGGCAATTACGTCTCGTCGAAAATGCACAGGTCCTAACCTCCTCCGCTCACAGCCCATGTATTATTGCTACAACGCAAGCTGCCTCTCCCGAGAAGATTAAACGTCTGAACAACCTCGCAGGGGTTGAAGTATGGCAATATGACACACTTCGGTATGTTCCCCTGGAAAAACTTTTGCGGGATCTTGTTCATCGCAGTTGGACCGGTGTGTTGCTGGAAGGCGGCGGCGGACTGGCGGGTATACTTATTCAAGAGCAACTTGTTGACAAAATCGAGTTTTTTATTGCACCCAAACTGGTTGGGGGAAATGGACCTTCTCCCCTTTCAGGGTTGCATATTGAGTATATGGCGGAAGCCATAGCCCTTCGAGATCTTCACCTTGATATGTATGCGGAGGATCTTCATGTTACCGGTTATCTGCATGATCAGAAGTCAGAGATCAGATGCCAGAGGTCGGAATAATCTCGGAAACTCCTTCTGGAATTGGGTGAAGTAACTACAAGCTAATGTTTAGTGGAATTGCGTAATTGAACGCAGCCGACAATACAGGACTAGGATACATTAGAAAGGGGATACAAGTGTTTACTGGAATTGTAGAAGAACTGGGCATCGTCCGTACCCTTCGGCTCCTGCCGGAATCCGGGCAACTTACTATCGAAGGGGAAAAAATCCTTAAGGGAACCCAAATCGGAGATAGCATCGCCATCAACGGTGTTTGCCTGACCGTGATTCGGCAAAGCGAGCGTGAATTCACAGTGGATGTGATGGCGGAAACATTGGCAAAAACCAATCTTGCCGAGCTTAAAAGTGGCAGCCGTGTTAATCTGGAGCGAGCGTTACAGCTTCAAACCCGTTTAGGCGGACATTTGGTCAGTGGGCACATTGATGGTGTTGGCAGCATTCGGAGGATTACCACATGGGGAATCGCCCAAGTTTATGAAATCAGCGCACCACCTGCCTTACTTTCCTATATGCTGCCAAAAGGATCAGTCGCTATTGATGGGATTTCACTAACGGTGATTGATGTGGAAGCCGAATATTTTACAGTCTCCCTTATTCCCCATACATTTGAGCAAACTACACTGGGATTAAAGGGGATTGGTGCAAGCGTCAACCTGGAAACAGACCTTATCGGTAAGTATGTCGCTCGATTTATGGGGATAAATACCGCCTCAAGTAAAAATAAACCGGATCTTTCTCTGGGTTTTTTGGCGGAACACGGATTTATCTGAATCTTATTCGCTTAAACCTTGGGTTAATAATAAAGGAG
>NZ_JCAIJG010000065.1:0-21700 GCF_059735615.1 Desulfosporosinus sp. Tol-M2 | reverse complement strand
AACTTTATATTTCTATATTGAGATGGGGTAGTTCTTTGTTGCTTTTTTTAGCCTCCCTTCAATGCTCTAATGAAAAATTTATTTATTTAGGGTATTGACATATTACCGAAGGACTTCTTAACCAAGCCCGGTACACCCCTTTTTTCCCCCCTTATCATGGAATGGACAGGCGAGCTATTTGCTAATGCCACACTTTGTGTCTTTGAATCAATTATTACTACTCCACTCCCAAAGCCTTAAACACTGCATCTTCCGGACTTTGATAAAACGCCATTTGGAATTTGGCAAAGAGTTCGGGGGGAACGGTGGCAATATCCGTGGCCGAAGCCATAGGCAGTAATACCTTTTTGGCACCGGCATCAAAGCAAACTTGCAAAGTATTGGCTAACTCTTCTACTTTATTGATAGTACCGCCCAGACTCATAGAACCTAGGACGATTAACTGGCTTTGAGGAGGTTTCCCGATAGCCCCGGAACACATCGCTATAAAGGCAGTTAGAGTCAGGTCAGGAGTCATGCCTATACCTTGGATGTCTTGAACATGCATCAGGTAATCCTTAGTCTTAGTGCTTATGGAACCACTGATACTCTTATTATTAGCCTTGAAGTAATTAAACGCTGTCATTGTGTTTTCTTTAGCTTCTCTACTGTTCCCCAGACCGGATCTCTCATATTTCCCTGTACCGGTCACGACTTCAGTTTCGATTTTATAAACTCCGATCATCCCCGAATCCCCACGACCAACGGTATAGACATGTCCCGGCTTCCCGATTCCCTCGGGGATGATCTTGCTGCCCCCCTGCTCCGGGACAGAGACAAATTCTTCATTCAGCGTCTCATTGAAAATATAGGAAAAATGCACATCATAAAATTCCATGCCACCGATTTTCTTAAGTTGTTCCTTCACCCGCCGTCTTCCTACCAGGGCATAGCGCAAGATCTCTTCGATATTATCTCTGGTAAACTCTCCATTCGGATAAAGCAGTTTTACTAAACCCGATACTGTCTTGCGAACAGCGATAACATCCCTTTGGTTGAGATTATTCCCCAGTTTAAAATACTTGTCTAAGGTATCCGAAAACGATCGTTTGCGCATTTCTCGAAAGAATTCAGCCAGGTAGTCAACAATAAAACCGTACTCATTCGTTAAAAATTCCGGTCGCATTTTCGGAACTTCCCAACCAGGAATATAGTAGTGCATGCGATCAAAAAATGCCGTGTCTCCAGCCATTGCCCCGGGAAACGGTTCAAACAAATGAGAGGTCTTAATCAGGACATCTACGCTTTGGTTAATGTTACCCACGAAGACCATGGAGGCATTGGCGTTCTTTTCCTCTTTCCCTCGGGCAAAAGAACCTGAAGCCATATAATCCTTCATGATTTGGATACCATCTTTGTCCTTAAACGAAATCCCAGCTACTTCATCAAAGGCTACCACATCCCATAATCCCACCAAGCCGATCGTGCGGGAAGCCATATTGTAAAAGAGATTAGCCACCGTGGTTTGTCCCCCGGATACCAAGATGGAATTGGGGGAAATTTCCTTGTAGACATGGGACTTTCCTGTTCCCCTTGGACCCAGTTCACAGACGTTATAATTATTTTCTACCAGGGGTATTAAGCGAGCCAAGAGATGCCATTTGACGTTTTGTTCAAGCTTTGTGGGCTCCATACCAGTTGAACGCAATAAGGCGTCGATCCATTCGTCTTTGGTGAAATTTTTTCGTCCTTCTAAAACTTCATTAAGATCCATGTTCGGCATCTGAATCGGTGTAACCCCAGTAATGGTAAAAGGGTTTACCCCTTTGGCCTCTTCATCAAAGTAGTAACCCATCTTTAAAATACACCAAATGCCGCCGGTCAGGAGTTTTTCAAACTCCTTGACGTATTTTGGTGAAATCGACACGCCTTTCAAGCCTAAATTGGAGAATTCAGCCTCGTAAGTATCCTTCTTTTCATTTAACCGGACTGTAACCTTATCAATCACCGTGTATTGCCCTAACTCTCGGATCTTTGATTTAATTTTTTCCGCTTCATCGGATCGGACAAAGTTCTCGGACAAGATATTTTTTACGCGGTCTACCCCTTCATTAATGCTGGCTTCATCATCAGTGGCGCAGTACATACCTAATAAATATTCCAGAACATAAACCGGAACATTGGCCCCTTCTTTGATCTTCTTGGTCAGATCTTTCCTAACCACTCGCCCGGCAAAGTATTGATTCAATTTTTGGTTTAGCCCATCGATCATGGTTATCCCCCAGTCCCGTACTCATTAAAAATCAAACTCATTGACAATGCCCAAGCTGATACTGAATGGAATTTTATCATAAATTTTTTTAATCGGTTCTTCCGGATCTTCCAAGACCAGATAGTACTTGTCCAATTTATTGTAATTACTGCTCTTCAAATTAAAGCTAACCTTAAACGTTCTCTCACTAGCCTTCTCGGATATCCTGTCAGCTAAGATGTTCTGTTCATTGGAAATCTTTTGCCCCACTTCATCCGTGAAATACAGCTTAACTGTTCTGGCTACTTTCTTATCTATTAATTTCTCAGTTTGGAAGAAGTCCAAGCTGAAGAGACTGTTGGTGATTTTCCGCGAGGTATTAGTGAGTTTAACATCCACCTTACTGATTAACATACGTTCATCTTTCTTACGATCATTGCGATATATAATCAAAGGGATCACGATTTCTTGAAGACTAGCCCCGCCATGAACATAATTTTGTCCCCCACCAGGAGTTTTGTAGCGGTTATCCCCCCGGGGAACACAAACCGTTAGCCCACAATCTTTGCCGAAGAAGTAATCCAAACTAAGCTTGATCGAACCCGGTAGATCGACTTCTTGATCAAAGATAAGGAAGCGTTTGTTGGTATATTGGGGCAGAGTATCTCCCTTCGTGGTCTTATCACTTTCTGCCAGTGCCTTGCGGCGATAGATGAAACCATGGTCCGACGTGATATAGATATTAGCCTCTGTAAGATTTTTGTTGATCGTTCTAATAGCCCCTTGGATCTCTGCAAAAGCCTGTTCAACCGCCTGAAATGTTTTGCTTTCGTCTCCCTTGTCCCCCACACTATCAGTTACATTATGGTAGATATAAACTACACTTTTCCCTTTGAATGTGTTTCTCAGTTCAGTACGGGTCATCGGAATAAGGTCATTTAATAAAACCACTTCCGAATCGTTAACGTAAGACTTAAGAATCTTTCTTCGCCCGTTCGTATCCTTGGTGCTGATTCCCTCGATCAAGACGTCGTCTCCCTGCATCGTCAATGCCGTGTGGGGCAGCAAAGCGGCCATACCCAATCTGGTATAAGAGGGTACACATCCCTGCATCCAGCGCAGCTCAGTAGAACCCTTGATCTCCGTATTGAGTCGTTGCATCAGTTCTTCGGCTGCTTCAAAACGCAGGGCATCCGAGATAATCACAAATGATTTTTTGTTATCATAAAGAGCCTTCTGGATCGTATCCCGGAAGAATCCTTGTTGTTGGGGCATGCCCTGAATAGGCCAAGAGGCTGCCAGTTCCTCAACCACAGCGGCAGACCATTTAACAGCCAATTCGGTATGATACCAATTGGTATAGAGATTATCTACTTCCGCACTTAGGGGCTTTAAGACATCACTCTGTCGTTCTTGATCTAACGACACGCAAAACTTGCGATACGCTTGGTCCATGATAAAGTACTCTTTGGTATAAGCCTCAAAGAAGGTCAACGCATCTTGCTCAGGTATCCCAGCTTGATATTTCTTCTTGAAAGCATCCATTTCAATCGTCCAGAACATGGCTTCATAATAATTTTCGAATTCCTGGTAATAATGCTTCGTTTTGCGAAGAGAAATTATCCTCTTGTATTGGGCATACTCCTCGGACCCAATGAGCAGGCTGTTCGTCAGTTTAAGAATAATCGAACGATCAGCCGCTCGGAAGAGATCCACCTGCTCATAGTCTTGAATATCCCATTGTTCAAGATACTCCCCAAAGTGAAGATCCGCTTCGATTTCTTCCGCCAACTTGTCGTAAACTTTGGAATCCACACTGTGATGCATAAAATGATCTAAAAACACGACACAGTTAGCCCGCTTAGCGGATACTAATCCTTGCCATTCTGGCGGTAGAGTACGATTCAGAACACTACTAAGTGCGTTTATTATGAAAAAGGTCAGCAAACCTTTTAAAGATTTTTCCGGGGCAAAATATCCATAATATTTTTCAGTCAAATTCCAAAATCCATCGACAACTCCATACTTAACAATGTTTTGCCAGACGGTATTTTCATCCTCTTGTAAGGAATTTATCAGAATGACACGCAGCGCATCTTCAAAATCTGGGGTTGGTCGTTTTGCTAATGCCGCCAGCACCCCAATATTGATTGTTTCTTCGGTATAAGCTTCCAGAGAGTACGAGGCAAAACGAGCATATCGGTCTTTACTATTGAAAAACTTTTCACAGTTCATAAAGAAGGGTCTTAATCCGTTATTCTCGACATGAAGATCATCCATCATCAAGGCAATTTTGTCCGCGATAAACGTCTGGGAGTAGAGCAGGATGTCCAACAACCAATTATTTGCATCCTCCGGTTTAGCGAAAGCAGCATAGATCAGATAATTGGAGTTAGGGTCTATCACTTCAAGCGTATATTTAGAGAGAAACTTATTCGTTTCCGTCAACTTCCAAAGCTTCACTTCGGCCAGTTCCAGCTCATCGACGACCTCCTGGAAGTCCCCCTCAGCGTCATACCAAAAGATGATGTGCCTTTTGGCCCCGTCTCGGCACGGCGACCGGAATTTCTCAGTCAGAGCAGTGTTTATCTGGTCTAGATTCATGATTTCACCTGCGTTTCCATTCCATTAATATCTTTTTGTTTACCTTGTCCATATTCCTCATTGCTTTGGGTAAATTCCGCCCTCATCAGGGAACAAAAAACTTAAGCAGACTGTCCTGCAAACTCAGTAATTTTATTGACAAAATGCTGGAAGCTTGGCGAGCTATTATTTTGTATGTTCATATTCGGCGAAACCTTTTCAGCCCATTCACATTTCCGAATGCCGATTTCCGGATACCCTTTTTTCTTTAAACCCTTCGACATTTCCTTGACAATAGCATCGGCCAGTAGTTCCCATGTGTTACAAATACTATCCTGTATGTAGCCCTCCAAGACAGATGTTTTAGCCTGGGGATAAGCCTCTAGAAGTGCCTGTCGATCTCCAAGGAGCCATGCCTCTATTTCTTCAATAGCGATGCAAAAGGCTGTCTTTGGAGGAATTAAACAAGAATCTAGCACTTCGTTTAATTCATTCTTCAGCATTTTGCAGTCGTTTTTATCTGAATCCACAACAATCACTACTGCACTTTGCTCACCTGAACTCCTACCATACCCTCGTAAGAGCATTGGTAATTTACTGAGCAAGGCCCTTTTTTGGGGATCATTGTCCTTGCTGAGGTTTTTGGGGAGTTTTCCAAGACCACTATAAGCATGAATGCGATATGTTAAGTCCAATGGCAGACTTGCACTAATTTTAGCTAGAATATTTTCTAGTATAATACTACCGGATTGATCTTCAACCAGAATTTCAAGATGCACGTTCTTCACCTCATGTCCAAATAATCGCTATACCATAGGCTTCCTAGCGGAATACCCTCTTCCACGAGGCCATTAACCAGAGAGTCGTCCGATGCCCTACGGATCTTAGAAAAACCATTGTCTTCTTTTTCTAAAATCCAGACATCTTCTGGACTAAGTGCGTCAACAAAGTTCGGACTGTGGGTTGTAATAAAAATTTGTGATTTTGTCTTTTTTTCAGTGGCATGTCTTCTAAATTCCATTGCCAGCGAATTTAATATACCGTGATACAAACCATTTTCAGGTTCTTCGATGCATATAAAGGGTCGTTGGGAAGATTCTTCCAACAAGAGCATATAGGCAAAATACTTTAGCGTGCCGTCGGACATTCTTTGTGCATAAAAGGGATCTTTAAAACCTTTATCGTTGAATTGCAGCAGTAAACGACCGTCATCCGTTTTTTTAGTAGATATTTTATGAATACCTGGTATCTTCGAAGCAATTTTTTCAAGTATTTTTCTTAAGAGATCGGGGCTCTCCCTTTCCATATACTGGACTACATTACCCAAATTATCTCCGTGCATATTTAAATACTTTTGCGGGCCCGCCATAGGGAGGCTTCGTGCTGCATCAGGAGTAAAATAGCATAAGTACCACCCCTCAAGAAATTCACGAAAAGCCGCAATTCTAGGATGTTCCTTTAGCGCACCTAACGTAGCAATCCCTAAATGACGAGAATCCGTCAATTCTACAAGGACCTTCTCAGATTCCTCATCGCCAAAACTATTCCCTTTCCATGCTTTACCTTTGCCTTTGGCTAGATCTAAAAACATAAAAGGTTGTCCTGATTTTTGACCTTTTCTTCTTTGTCGCAGACGCTCCGTCTTGACATAAGGTCTCCCATTTTTTTCGACGTCGATCTCCAGTTCATAGGTTATGGGTCTTTCATCCTTGCCCTCTCGATAATAAAGCTCTACTTTAATAGGTTCACGAGAACCCAAGGAAACGATCCTTTCATAACCACCCCGTTGTTTGAGGTCACAGGCCTCTTCCACTCCATACTTTAAGCAATCAGAAATAAACCCAAAGGTATCAAACATTGTACTTTTACCTACCCCATTTTTCCCGATAACGACAGTAAGAGCTTTTAACGGAGGGGTCTTATTATCATCGGACCATAGTTTTCCAATCTTGACATCCTTTAAAACTCCAAAATTCTCGATTCTAAATCCCTCCACCATACCCATACAAGATCCCTCCTTGTAAATCACTTTAGATCGATTGTGAAATTCTCTATCAGACCAACACTCGATATGTCCACTTATTGATATCTCCTACTATCGATAAGTGGATTATTTTTCTGCATTAGTTCCTTCAAAATCATTATATCCGTAATATCGCAGAAGCTGATAAATATCATCCTCTCCTACGTCACATTTTGGACCAATAATAATTTTTTCTATAATTTCATCTTCATATCCTTTAAAAGATAAATCAAGAAAGGATATAATCTTGTTTCTACTACTCTTAAATTGCATTCCTTGTGGAAAACGTTCAGCAGCATAGTTATCTGAAGAGGAATTTGTATCTTCAAAGTGATACAAATCCTCCCAATCGTCATATTTTGATAACTCATCATTTAATATTAACCGCCACTCCTGTTCTTCAGCAAACTCAGGATTCTTAAATATTATTGAATTTTGAAGTAACACTCTTGATGATAATTCAAAAAAGGCATCACCTGAGGAATAGTCATTAAAATAAATATCTTTTGTCTTTCCATCAAATATCAAACCATATATACTGTTCAAATACTTCTCGGCATAAACTTTTATTTCGTTAGGAGTTTCTTCGTTTGGATATATAACTTTATTTAATTTCAACAATTCATCTTTTTCGGAAATACTTTTCAATACATTAAAATTAAAACCTAAAGATACACCATATCCATCATCAGCATATCCTCTCCATTGGCTTAATTTATCACCATTCTCAGAAAAACATGCCGTATAAAATAAATGATCTGTTCTTCTCATCATTTTTTGTTTCTCATTTTGTACTAAAAACTTTATCGTATCAATATCGTCTAAGCCATAAATAACCTGATTACTCAATATAGACGGGTTTTCTTGATATTGTCGTATTACCTCTTTCTCAAAGTATTCCAGCAGCCATTTTGTCTCCATATAATCGTTCGATTTGCCTACATCTGATAGTCTAATCGTCTTATTTCTAATAATATTTAAAAATGTTTCAACACTGCAGTAATGGTATAGAACGTCGTTATTGACCATAATCTTTCCTCTCTTATCTCTGCCCTGCTATTTCAATTAACTTCCGAAAGAAACACTTAAACAAGACGCCCTATACACTTAAAGAATCGCCATAATTTAGGTCATTATTCATTATTCATTGTTCCTTCTCCTCGGAGCTTTAACGACTTTTATGTCTACATCCTTATGGATCTTTAGCCCCCGGTCGCCTGTAAGAATCACAACCTGGCTGCCAATCTCTGCGTAGAAATCAGCCACCGACTTAATCATAAGATCTCCCATTGATAAATTTCTTTTCTTTTGACTCTTGACATACTCCGGCCAGACCGCTATCAATTTCTTGATTTGCTCGCCTTCCCAAAGCTTCTTCTGTCTGGAAAAAGCAGCCCATGGACTTTTCTCGTCCACTGCTTTGGTTATCACCTCTACAAACTCTACACCACATTCGTATCTTCTTTCAGCTGCTTGTGCAATATGATTTCCTGTCTCGATGATGACCGGAAACGGCAAAACCAGAGTTGCTCCTTTATCCGTTTCACTTTTAATAAACAATTCCACTCTTTGCTTGTCCCATTTGTCATTATCTGGCCCACAAGTTTCTTTTCCACAAATATTCAGCCAACAACACATGATGGAAGTATCTATGATGACAACCTTATTCATTGGATACTCCTCCATTCAGGGAAAGGCTTCTTTCAATTTCACCTGTTGTGCTAAGTTCACCCACTGACCCATGGGCCAATAATTTTGGCAAGGATTTGATATCTTCCAATAAAGTGATTTTACTTGTACCATCCTCGACATCACGATGCACTACCTGAATAAACGGGATCATATCAACACCCAGTTCATCCATTAATGCTGGATTATGTGTAGTAATTAAAATATCAATATTTCGTTCTGTACCAATTTCGATCATGGTTTTCAACAGAAGTTTTGCTCTGGAAGGATGCAGCCCATTGTCAACTTCTTCAATAACGATGAGCGACCCTGAGGGTCTTGTTAATAAGGCTGTTAGAATTCCTAAAAACCTTAATGTACCATCTGACATCCCTCTAGTATCAATAATTGTTGTTCCCGTTCTGCCCCATTTCTCTTCACAATACAGCATTGCATCTTTTTTAAATTTCCCTATAGGTTCTGCCCATACCTTTCTAATTTCCCCTTCTGCCAGGCCAGACACTCTCTTCGTTAATTGACTTTCAAATTTTAACTTTTTATCTTCAGGCAATGCCGCAATCATGCCTGCTAAGTTTGCTGCATTTCTCGAAAGGTGTTGCGTAAAAGGTTTGTAATCCCTCATCAGAGAGGGTATAGGATCAAGAATAAATATTACCTCTAGGTTTCCGGTGACCAGTTGAATCGCTGCTGATACTTCAGGAATTGTCTCATAATTTTTTAATTGACTTATAACTGAGATAAAGTTTTTTAAGTCTTTACGAGCTGGTCCCCCCTTACCTTTATTGACAAATGTAGGTATAATTGGACTTGAAAATTCATCGCTCTCATTATTTCTATAGGCACTAAACAGATTTTTTTCTCTTGGTTTTTTGCCCTTCTTCATAATTTTTATCAATAACTCAGCAACGACCTCTACCTGAGGTTTAATTCTAACCGTAATACTGTACTTGTAATCAATGTTATTATCTTCTTGGATAACTGCCTCTAAGGTAAACTGATCCCCCGGAAACAGCGCAGCATATTCAGCCCCTCCACGGATCGCGCTAATACTACCATCAAGAAACAATCCTCTTTCACCATCCAGCGCTGCCTGCAAATTCCTTCCTTGAACTGCACTATTTAAAAAGGCAATTCCATCAATTATATTTGACTTTCCACTTGCATTTGTTCCAATCAAAACATTCAAGGGGTCTATATATACTTTGGCATCCCTAAAACTCTTCCAGTTAATAAATCTTATCTCTTTGATCATCCTAACGCCACCTTTCGGTTAGATAAATATATCCATATATTGGTATTATCATAGCACGCTGGATTGACATTCTCAATCCTATGGCCTATAAACACAGCACTTTATATCTTCGCCAGCACCTTCGAGAACTTAGCATAATTGGCCACAACCCCATCATCCAGATCAATCTCAATCTGCTGATCGGCCAGATTATGAATCACTTCATCGTATTTTTTCAATTCATCCATCTGCTTGGTTAACACTTTCAATCGTTTCGTCGCTTTGGTCTTTTCGGTTAGCGAGTCTTCCGACACTAAAACTTGATTTAAGCGTAGGAACTCGGCTTCCAGTTTATTCTGCAAGGGATGCAGGTAATCCGTGCGTACCCGGGATACCATACTACTATCATAACGGTGCATATAAACCAGAGCATTAAACCCTTGTTCTTTGCCAGACGTGAATAACCAGTAGATCGGCCGTTTCTTATAGATCTGGACATGATCCTTGTAAAAATCCTTCAAGAAATACCTGCGGATGCACTCTCTGCTGGTTTCATTGGCCTTTCTGCCTAAAGTTTCCGCAATGTAGTCAAGATTTATGGTCAAGGTATTCTCCCCAAAGGTGACTTTTACAAACTCCACAAATTGGGTCACAATATCATCATCAAAATAGGCATCACTTAAGATAGGCAGAATGCCGTCGGCATCTGCCTGAAAGGTTTTGTATTTTTCCGGGTCGAACTTTCCACCGGCGAAGATTAACCCTTCCTCATCAAGAGAATACCTGCCTAGCATACATCCCACGGCATAGGAAATAAAGGATTTAATATCCCGTAATTGATCTGCTTTACGGATGGTGATATCTTTGTCTTCTACTTCTGAGGTGAGTTCGTCTTGCAGGCCGTATATATCTATGAAGATACGATTTATTTCCTCTTCGTTGGCCTGAAGTTTGTTGAATTGAGTTTCTGCGAGGTTTGACCAAGTGAGAAAAGCTTGTTCAACTGTATCAACTTCTTTTACTATCGCAAGGATAGGGTGGGTTTTGAAATCCCATGAGGTTTCGAATGAGTCCCAATCTTGTTTTGAAAGCCAAATGCTTTCCTGGGATAACTTATCTATCTTTTCCAATACTTTTTGTTCCTTAGTTACTATAACAGGCAATCTACTGATATTTCCCACTTGAAAATTCATTGTGGGATTTTGTATTTTTAGAAATTCATAGGCTGATTTCGAACATAAAAATGCGGTTAATAAATTAATATCCTTCTCCGGAGGAAATACCGATGAACCACCAACATCAAAAATGAACCCTTGCGGCGAATATCTGACGCCAAATTTTGATGAACTTACAAAAGACCAAGTAATACCTTTTCTGAAATAATATTCGCTATTCCAACACTCACTATTTTTCTTTTCAATTAATCCTTGTTGTAGTTTCTCATATTTATCTTGGTGAATTTCATATCCATCATTTTCCCAATTAACAACATACTCATTATTTCCATAAAACTTCCGAAAATCACCGCCTTTATTATAAGGAAACCACTTCTTCAAGCTTTCTTTTGCTTCTTCCCTATTGCCATAACAAAAGCCAATTCCGTTAATACTTACTTCATACCATAATCGCAAAAAACGTTTGTTATCAGCTGTTGCCATCCCTTGCCTAGGTTCAGCTATTTTTCCTAGTGGAGTGCCTTCTTCAAAAATCTGTCGTACTCTTTCACAGACCCAATAAGCCATGGGTGATCCTGGTATTTTTTTAAAGGCGCTCTTGAATGTACTAAACCTATTAAAGCTGTTATGGAACTCTATTTCCTTGAGTTCCGCACTATGGTAGTCAACAAGTCTCACATACGTTCCGTTATCGATTTGTATTGAAATATTTCGCAAAATAAATGCTACTGATTGAACTACTTCTCCTCCAATTTCTTCAAAAGCTCTAGGACCAAGGTGATTCATTGAGCTAATGGATACATTATTAATAATTTTTTCTCTTAATTTCTCAAAACTTGATAGAAACATCCAGGTGTGCTGTGTAATCATTGAAACAAATCCATCTTGCAGGCACTTATCTATACATTTTTCTATAAATACTGCAAACAAATCATTTTTACTATCCACAAATTTATTCTCAACATAATCTGCTAGCATTGGATTAATTCCTTTTTTCCCCATATAAGGCGGATTAGTACAAACCACATCATACTTAACACCCATTATATTCGCCTGAAGAATTATCCCAGGCAACTTATCCAGAATAACATCCCGGTACGGAACCTCCAATAAATCTCTTGCCACAATGTTACCTATTTCATCTATTCTCTGCTCTAGAAAATCCAGATCTAGTTCTCTCACATCTAAAATTGACCCAAATTCCTTGGCATCCTTAAAGGTATCTGCTAAATAAGTAATGATCTCCCGCTCACGGTTCTGTTCAAGTTCCATGGCTTCCCTATCCACCAGAATCGATTTTACCTCATTACCCATCCAGTTACTCTCTTGAATCGCGCAGATATTTAGCTTGATATTCTCTCTAAATACCCCTCGGCTCTTGCTCCGCGCCTTCATCATGACGGCAAAGGATGCCAGTTGAGCAGCACGGTCATCTATATCTAAACCATAGAGGTTATTTTCCAAGATTAACTTAGGAATTTCCTCTTCCATATAGCCATTACTCTTATATATTTCATAAAGTACCTCAAAAGCATAGACGAGAATATGCCCTGAGCCACAACATGGGTCCAGAACCTTAATGTATAATGGGTTAAGGTCGGGATTTTTCAGTGCTTCCAGTTGTTTTTGTACTTCAGGTTCCTGTTTCGCCTGCTCTAGGTAAAACTTCCACTGAGTTTTCAATTCTTCGTTAGGATGGGATTCCAGCCATAACCTACCCAAAGAGTTTTCCACCATGTATTGAACAATCCACTTCGGCGTAAATAGTTGGGTAGCTGCCGGGATATTTTCCTTAGAAATCTTTATATTCTTCTTCAGCTCGGCAAAGACTTCATCCTTCTTTTCAGAAATATAATACTGGTACAGCCACCCGATAATCTCGACTTCCATCCAGTCTTCCTCAGGTATAGAAGTCACCAGATCTCGGATGACCGACCCTTCTTGTAACAGATTGCTTGGAAAGAGCAATTCGGTATAATCAGAGATCGTCCCAAACATAAACGGTAAAATCGTATTTAACTCATTACATTGGCGGATGAGTAAATACTTATACAATCCCTCAGAGTCGTTCCTATCTTGAAAATCATAGATTACGATTCGATCGACAGCCAAGTCGACATTCAAGGCCTCCCGGATGATATCCGGTTCCGCTTTGTTTGGATCGATAGAAGATAAAACCCGCACTCCGGTGGGCAGGTAGTCGTTAACCTCCATGAAACGCAAAGCAATAAAGCGGTTGAACCAAGTATAGGCAACCTCCTCCATAACCTGGTCATAGCCTTTTTGCTCGATCTCCTGGATCAGCTTATCCCTTTGCAGCTTAAAGCCTTTTTCCTGGGGGATATTGTTTAGGATGATATGACCTGCTTCTTGCTTTATCTCTGTGATACTCTTGGCCGTAATCCCTATTTGAAAAGCCTTTTGCATGACTTGCTCGATCAGCTTCTTACGAGCACTGACGGCAAAGTTTTTTATGGCGGATTTATTCAAGGTTCTCCCTCCCCTTAAACAAGCCTGACATTTTTATTGTCCCGAATATAGCTCTTCAGTTTATTTCCAAGATCACTCGTTAAAGCGTCCACCTCTGCTTCGGTGGTCATAAGGGGAGCCGATCTAAACAAGTCAGCGATAACAAGGTGTTGAGTATATCGAGGCGGCAATTCCACGACGGGTATGGCTGGGGGTGGAGTTCCATGATCAGGTTCCGGCTGTGGATCTGGAATTGGTGGAGGATCTATCGGTTTGGTCGCCTCTGCGATCGTTTCGAAAGACCTTAACTTCAAGATTTCACTTTCCGTCTTCATCGCTATTGCTTTATAGAAGTTATTGACTGTATCTATTCTTTCGAGCAAATCCTCAAAGGGCTTTTTGATCCGCCTTTGAAAACTGCTGTCTAGCTCAAATTTGCGTAATTCATCCTTCACTTGGGCATAGTCTGCCTGAATTTGGACTTTGATCGGCTGGCATTTTTCCTGGAGTAATTGGACAAAACGGTCATTAAACTTAGCTACTAAGGCCGGTAATTGGATAATCTCTGCATAGGGGTTAGGATTCTCCACGATATTCTGCACTTTATCGACTATTTCAGTAATTTCTTTGTCCAGGACATAAGTCTCATTGTCTTGGTAGATCTCCAGCATTTTAACGGCTTTTGCAAAATGGGGGAGTTGGTTCTTAAAGAAGCTTTTAACTTTTTTAACCTCTTGGCTCACAAGGCTAAGTTCATCTTCCGTCTCGACTAAGGAGGTATAGAATTCTTGGGTAACTTTTGACGCAGAGAGTTTCTTTAAGACCGTTAGGCAGGCCTCTAGGGCATCTTTTCCTGGGTACTTGCCATGCTGATAACGGCTGATCGTTCCGTTGATTGCAGCAATTTCCTTGACCATCAAGTCTTTCAGGCCCTTCATCAGGTTATCTTCATCTTGGGAGAGGGCGCTGTGGTCAAAGACATTTCGTCCGATATTTCTAGCTTTGAGCAAGAGTTCCGGGGAAACTTGGATCCTGGTAATAAGCACTAATTTTTCAACTTCTGTTTTCTTGGTTAGGTAATTGGGGATTTCCCTGTCCGTTAGATCCAGATATTCTGCACCGTACTGCAGCTTGATCTCTTGTAGCTTGAATAATTCAGCCACTTGGGCAGCGATGTCGATTTCTTTCCAGCCATAGGGTGCTGCCTTGAAGTAGTCAAGCAGCATTTTCATGGATACTCGGACGTTTCGTTCATGGTTTCTGCCGAGATAATTATTAAGTTCGTCCAAGGCCAATTGATTGGAGTCGTCTTCGACCAATGTAATTTGTCGGTCATCCTCTGTGAGGATTTGCCACAGGTCACTATTGACAGACACAAACTTCTTAATATAGTTCAGCTTAGTATAGATGCTTTCCACCATCGACTGAAAAGCCTTGTTAATTTTCTCGACGGGTTGTCCGCTCTTAATCTCGATTTTTTGAGAGTTGAGATAGATATCTGCTTCAGCAATCGCCGTAATGAGTAAGCTCTTAACCCGGTTTTTTCTGGTTTTTAATTCTCTGGATTTGTTGTCAATAATCGCGCGGACGGTTTCCGGTAAGCTGATCGAGGCTGTTTTGGTACGGTAAGTTTCAATCTTAAGCACTTCTTCCATCTCATACCAAAAGTCTGGATCCGGCGGAAGTTTTAAGATGACTTTGTCACCACCAAATGATAAATTCTTAAACTCCTGTTCTCCATACTCACTGTAGTGATCGAAGAAAGGGGTAATAAGCCAAATCCCCATTTCTCCATCCTGTTTGCCACGAGGACGATCATCAATCTTTTGGTTAAACGTGAAGTCATATTTACTGTTATACTTGTACTTTTTGTCCAGATAAATATCCTCGAAAATCACCTCGCCGATTTTGCCACTGACATCGCTGGGGTCGATCAGCATATTTTTAATCTCCCGGTTGACATCCTGCTCGTCATCGGTTAAGAAAAAATATTCGTCCCCGTCTTTTTGGATTAGAGTTTCCTGGACCAGCCTTCTGAGGGATTTGGCGATGCTCTCTTTGAGGGTAATTTTATCCTCATCAATTTTGGTGACCATTAAGGTTGCCAAGTTTTCTATCTTGGGCTGAATTTCCTTGACATATTTGATCATGAACAAGAGTTTCAAGACATCGAGATCTTCTGGATGTAGTTGGTTGTTCTCCTGAGCCTGGTCAATCACCCGCCTGATCGAGCCATCCAGAAAAGTTTCGATTGAATGATAAAATATATTGAACGGGATGAGCGTGCCGATTGATTTTTGGCGGTAGGCCTGGGCAGATTCTTGGAAAGCACTCAAAAGGGAGCGTTCCCCTTCTGCTAGATGTTTACCGGAGGAACCATGTTTGCGAATGCCTGAAAACACTTTTTGCAAGAGGTTGAATTGGTACGGGATAAAGGGGTATACCTCGATAAAATCTGTTTTATCGGCAAAATTTTTCATTTCCGCAGCGCCTGAAGTAAAGCTAATAGTATTGCGCAGCTTAGCGTTACTCTCCTCATAAAGCAGACCTAACGTATCCTGAGCTGGGGAAGTTTTCTCTAAAAGACGTTTCTTAATCACTTCATCGACATTACTGCTGGATAGGTTGATCCGTGTATTGAAGCGACCCTGAATTTTCGAAAAGTCTCGTCCTTTGACTTTAGGGGTGACGGAATCAATATCTTCCTGAGACGTGACGATCACCCAGGCTTTGCCCTTACATTTGGCGCCCAGTTCCTCGACAATGGTTTGCAAGTCCAACATCATTTGAGTGTTGTCCCCGATATACTGTCCGATTTCGTCTGATAAAAAAGCGATATGATGATCACGCCCTTTTTCCTCCAGATAAGCTTTGACCATCAAGGCGAATTCTCCGATACTCATGGTAAAATTGTTGTCCTTGTTGTTAAACCATTCTAAGGCTGAATCTTGGGAACAGTGCCGTACTTCCGTCAGAGCGTTGACAATAATGTCCCTGTCAAACAAGACACGCCGGCGGCGGTTTTCCCAAAGATCTCCCGTCTTCTCCTGAATGATCTTTTTGAACGCCTCGAACTTTCCTTCTTTAATTAACACGCTTTCCATATCTGCGACCCAGGGTTTACTCCCGTATAAGCCTTGTCTTTCATAAAAAACCTTAATGAAGACCTTGAGAATGGCGTCTTTTTGACTGCCGGTACCATAGTCACTTTTGGAATCGATGTTGAATAGCACGACGTCAGCGGGGGTTTGTCCTGCTCGTTTAAGATTGGCTAGTAAGAGAGGATCCTGAATTTTACTGTCAAAGAAGCTGACCGCGTCCCTTCCTGCCACTTCTTGGTTATCTAATATGTAAGATATTATTTTTAGAAAGTGCGATTTACCAGAACCGAAGAAACCTGAAATCCAGACCCCCATCTCATCAGTCGGTTGATTGATCCCTTTTAAGTAAGCATCGAAAAAAGCGGCAAAGTGGCGGTTGAGCTCTTTCGTCACCACATACTCATCTAATTCCTGAAAAATTTCTGCTTGCTCTAATTGTCCAACCTTGATAACACCTTTGATATCCCTGCTAATCCGTTTAGCATAAATCTCTTCTAATTCCATGATTTCTCCCCCGATTCCTACTTTTCGATTAAACGAAACGCTCGATAATAATTGTCATCTTTGAGCTTGTTAAATAATTTTAACTCCGCACCGTCATAATTCCCGGGGAAAAACATGATGACCGGGACCTTATCTAAGACGTGGTGTAAATTATTCAGGATGTTATGCGATCGGACCATAGGCCAGACTTTTCCCACTCCCGTGAGAAAGACAATATCTGATCCCTCGGCCTGATCAGCAATCAGTTCAACATAGACTTCAGGGCTGGCGATATCTTGTAAGGCTTCGGCAAGGTAGGTTGAGCCCTGTTCCTCCTCCATCTGGGCTAACTCTTCCAAAACCCCTTCCCTGCGCAACAAATCCAGAATCATTTCGTAAAGGTCAAATTCAATCACCTTCTGGCTGGACTGTTCGGAGTTTAAGGTGCGTTTCAAGTAGGCGATGTGCTCTCGAACTAAGAGTTCGTCACTGGGATCGTAGTCAAATATGTAAAAGCCGATTTCGTTTCCTAAGCCCTTGTTCGCTAAAAAAGCAGGAGACTGGATTTTCTCCAGGATCTTATTTAAGCGTTCTCTACTTACAGACATTACATTCTCCCTCCTGACATAGCGATAATTAGTCTTTGGTCGCCTATTTTTCTCAAATGGACGAGTAATTCCTGTTCCATGCTAGGTGGGGTTAGCTTTTTCTTGCGTGTATTATTGATCAAACCCGCCTCAAAGAGTATTCTACTATAGACCTGCGACAATTTCCGGAGGGTGGATTCCTGCCACCCTGCTACCTTGGAGTTTTGTTCTGCTTTATTGTTAAAGAAGATACGAAAATCCCTAGGCTCTAGTGCTTGTTCCCCAAGCCGTACTTTTTCCAGATAGATTTCTTCAATAAACTCCGAAAATAACCGATTGGTTTTAATGATAGTTATTAAAGCGACAAGTTTGCTGGTATGTAAAGAACCGTGAACTAATAGGTTCAACATTATTTCATCCAAGATTGCTACCCGTTTAAGGGTGGCACTTAGTAGTTTATCAATGCTTTTACTTGTGGCATACTGGAACAGGTTTTCTTCTTTAATTTTAATTTTATTTTCCTCGGGCGAAAGTCCAGCCAAAGTTAGTTTTGCAACTTGCTTCAGTTCAAAATACAGATATAGTGTACTGGCGAGATTTGAAGAGTACTGTGGCTCCACTGTATCACTTCCAATTTTAGCTTTAACTAATATCGTGGCCGTTCAATCTATTCTTTGACCACGAGAGGAGAAACGCGAAATTCATTCTTCCTAAATGTAGCGTGTACAGCTAACCACTGACTAATCACCCACTCCGTAGTCCAACGCACCAGTTCGCCTTTGCTCTACCCTAGTTTAGGTCTCGCGGAAGGTAAGGTGGTAATAACTGTGTCACAAATATTCACTTAAGATATTTATTTAAAGAGTTCGTAAAATTATACTCCTCCTCACTCTATGGTGAGTCGTGCTTTCGAAGCCCAGTAGAGCTCTCTTAAACATTCCACAAATTTCCTACAATTCCTCCCAAGATAGCAGAAATAATCAACGAAAAGACAATAGAAGCCAGAACGTACTGAACGTCCTGGCAATACCCCATTGACCAACCCCATCAAATATTCAATTTGTTTGCCAAGACAGCCACATCGGCGGGCTACGCCCAGATATGTAGGGACGTCCCTATTGAGAACACAGTTCGGAGGCGAGGTGCGGGGAAACTTGTTAACAAGTTTCCGTCGACTTCTCATTTCGGGCCTTTTTCTTTAGCGCCTTTTCTTGACGTTTTTGATACATCTTCTGAATCCAAATACTCACTGGAGCCTTCCACTGTTCACTTTTGTTTGGGATATTTTTGATAAGGCTCCTTGGGTTCAATCCCATTTCTTTAGCCATTTTTACAGTTTCTTCGTTCAATCTGCATTTCTTTTTAGCTTCAGCCCATTCAATATCCTTTTGATTATTGCTAGCCACTTCATTGTCCTTTCCCGGAAATTTATTTATTCCGAAGTGTAATCGTCTTCTTATTTAGACTTAACCCCGACGGGGCTTAGCCCACGAATCTACTGGTCCGAATGGACGGCGACCACTTGAACATCACAAGACTCTGAATTACCCGACTATGGAAGGTTGTGTGAAAACGAATTTCGGAAAATTTTCCTCCCCACTTTCATACCATTTTCACCATGTTCCCACTTTCACAATTTATTGTTTTCAAATAGTCTAATGGACAAAAGGGAAGCTTTAAACCTATAACACAATTCTATTTTCCGTATTGGTTCTCGGAAACAAGTCGAAAAGTCCAATAATATACGCCAAGACAGGACTCTACGCTAAAAAATCTCAGCCTGAATACCTGTAAGGTCGTTTCTAATTTCAAGCAATCTTCTAGTCATCTCATCATTGGATTTAATCATACCCTGAACATTATCGCGGCTCGTTTTCAACTGGGTGCTTATTTCGCCATATGCATCAAATATTCCATTTAACTCATTACTGTATTGGCTTTCAAGGTCAGACACGATATCAATGAAAGACTGCCTGTATTCTAATTGCGCCTGTTGAACTTTTTGCGCCTTCTTTTGATCATCAACTGTTTCTTTAATATCAAAGAATAAAGCAAGGACGCTAACAGCAGGCCCTAAAACCTTAGCAACATTACCGATATTCTTAGCTATATTAACTGCCTGCCAAGGTTGAACTTATATCCGAGTTTTCCACCCACAGCCAAAACAACCTTTTGGATTTGTGATCCAGAGGCTTCGGTTGATTTTATTAAGAACTTTGCTGATGTGGCTCCTTCTTTTGTTGCCATACTAATAGTCTTGCCTGTGATATATTCCATTACGTTTCTAACAGATTCAAACTGAGCACGACTAAGCTTTGTATCCTGACTCTCAAAAAAATGTTTTTTACCATTGTATGAAGAATTTATAGAGTTGAAGAAGTAACTTGCTGTTCCGCTGTTCATCACATCTTCTACTTCAAAATTAAGTTGATCTATGCTTCTTTCGCATAGAGCTGCAAGTTGGGAATTAATATTCTCACAAGATGTAGTAGTCAATTCATTGATATCATCTTCCGTATAATCAATGTCTTCAAGTCCAATCATACGTGAAAGCTCATATCCCTTATCAGTGATTGGCTTAAGTCCACGCCTGATGATATTATGAGAATCTATCGCCACTTGATTACGCTGCTGGTCGATTTTCCTTTCGATTCTTGACAGCAATGAACTATAAGCACGATTTGCATCATCTTCTATTACCTTTTGGGATATTTCATCAATTGAAGCTTTTAAAACCATTACAGGAGTATCCAATTTGCCAAGCAAACCTTTTTGCTGTATGAATGCATTCAATCTTTTAATAAAGTCCTCGAAATGGCTATATTCAACAAGTTCCCTGTTATTTTCATCCACCCCATCTTTATAATCCTTCGCATCCACAAAGCTGTAAGAAAACTCAGTTACAGAATGAGGAACAAGAGCCCTGTTCAATGAAACAGAATAGTTATCAACAAGCTTATTATATTCTCCTGCTTCTTTCGACATCTTGTTGACTATAAGAAACAGCTTTCCTGCGTATCCTACATCGAATGCCCATTTTTCAAAATCCTGCTTTGTATATTGGTTAAACAAATCGCTTGTAATACAGTAAACCAACAGGTCTGATTTCTTTATCATTTCGATGGTTCTTGCATCGTGCTCTGGATTCTCTGTATATAATCCCGGTGTATCGGTAAGAGTAACTCCATTCCAGTTATAATCAGCTGTAAAGCTTGTTGCAATGTCAGAATCGATTTTGATATCCTTATTCGCAGTAAGAGCAGAAATGATTGTTGATTTTCCTGCTGTATACTGACCGATAAAAACAACTCTTATTTTATCTTCTTTGGCGATTGCTTCTAACTGTTCATTCAATCTCTGGGCATCTTCTGCATAACCACCCTTGGTGTATAACTTTAAAATTTCACTTTTGTCAGCCTCTATGCGACAGGCAAGCTCAGTGGTTTTAAATTTGACACTATCGCTCATAATTTTATACCTCTCTTAGTTAATAATACTTTATCTGCAATTATTCCATCAAGCCTATCTGTATCAAGCTTTCCGTTATGCTTTCTTTCGATAGTGATAGTTCCCTTAATAGACCTATTAACACTCAAAACTTCATTATTCACCTTATCAGGCGAATAAGAATCGGTTTTTTGTGATAAGAACTGTAATATTCTCCATGCATAGACCTTATTTATCATTTCAATCTGGGTTTCATAACCTTGTGTTAACTGATCTGCAATGACAAGTGTCTCTTTCAAGCCATTAATCAAATCAGAAAACAGACTGTCAATTCTTTCAACACTTCTACTTAACTCGCCATCAATGTCTGAAATAGTGCTGTCTATCTGCTCCGGAGTTTGTTTCAAAATGTTATCCTTAATAGAAAGATAAACCTTATCAATTGCCTTCTGTCGCTTTTTTTCTTTTGACGAGAATTGTAAGGAGCCAAGACCTATCAATATTCCTGCACCCGTTAAAATCCAACCTACCGGATTTGATGCACCTAAGACAAAAAAAACAATGCTACCAGCAACACCAAGCACACTACCGGCAAGTCTCGATATGGACTTGAAGTCTAACTGCATAGGAATGTTTACATCTCCAACTTCAAAAGATGTTTTTAAGTCCTTCGGTAATATGT
>NZ_JCAIJG010000053.1:0-1207 GCF_059735615.1 Desulfosporosinus sp. Tol-M2 | reverse complement strand
ACATACTGTTGATAATGATAGCAAAACTGAGAATACATGAGTGGAATTTCATTACTGAGTCTGCAAGATTCACAGTACTCATTCCAAAGTAGACTGAGAGTTACTCCGCTTTTCGCCATTTCTTTATGAATGTACTCGTTATCCGGGCGCTTTCGAGGTAAAGGTAATAAAGATTCGGGGTAAAAAAGCTTTTGCAACTCACCATTCGTCATTTCTGGATTCAATGGCCATGCAACATTGAACTCCTTAGACTGTTTTGCTACATTGGCAACAGTGTTGCGTGAACATTCGCAGCTAACTGCGATGCTGCGTTGACTGATTCCTTGGCTAATTAGCCGTAGAATCTCTCGATAATTGGTCATTCGATGACCAAGTGAATATTTAGTTATTTTTCTTCTTCAAAAAAAGAATCTCTCGATAATTGGTCATTCGATGACCCTCCTATGAATGTAATTTACACCCCTCTTTTGAGTGCATAGCTACATTCTAATGGAAGTTTTCATCAAATGGCTCTCTATCCGGAAGGGTGGCTCTGAAAATCCGGAGCCATGGCTCTCGCTGTCCGGAATAGTGGCTCAATTCGGTCCGGATTATTCAGTTCAGTTCATGGGTTAAGTCTATTACTGCTTTTTGTGCTCCCGTATGCGGTCGGTATCCATAGGTATGGTCACTGAATTCCTGTTCATAAATCGCCTCTAGGATTTTCGCCGCCGCGCGTTGGATAATCTTGTCTGAGACCGCAGGTATGCCCAGCGGCCTTTTCTTTCCGTTGCCTTTGTCGATGTACACTCTGCGTACTAGCTTCGCACGGTATCGTTTGCTTTTTAACTGCTCTACTGCCTTGCTAAGGTTGGTTTCCAATTCCTCAGCGTATTCCTTGGCAGTTATGTTGTCTATTCCTGCTGCAGCCTTCTCCTTTAGGTCATGGAAAGCTTCGTACAGTGCTTAAACATTGAGCAGTTTATATAAGTTCCCAAACCGGTGAGTTTTGTTTTCTGTTGCCTTCTTTGCTATTCCCCGCAGGGAGGTTTGCCAGCGTACTTCCGATCCAACATGTCCGGTGCTGGTTTCCTTTACAGGCTGCATACTCTTGTTAACCCCTTCCCCATGTAGTCGGCTTTCCCGACCTCGGAGTACTGTGAGTTAATCCGACTCCCTCTCCATATTTTTGCTTGCTCATGCCCATACTGTTTCCGCTAGCCTAAAA
>NZ_JCAIJG010000185.1:0-1854 GCF_059735615.1 Desulfosporosinus sp. Tol-M2 | reverse complement strand
GCAGTCTCGAAATTATTAAGGTCCTCGACTTTTAAGGATGATGTTGTGGCCGGCGCGCCGATTTCATAATATATTTTATCGCCAAAACGAGGATGTAATCGAAGCGACACCTTGTTTGTTTCCTCATTTTCACTTTTAACAGTAAAAGATACGCCGGTAGGTTCTTTTTCAAAGGGTCCCTTTTCCACATACTCGCCATGTTCCCGCCACAAATCCTTCTGCTTACAATCTGTAAGCAGGTTATCCAGGGTACGCGGATGGACCCATGTCCAGTTTGTTTCCGTTGCCGCCCGGTCTTTTATTTCCGACCAGCGCATTTCTTTTCTGGTAAAAAGCCGCTGTTCACATTTACGGCGCAGGGTATCGTCAAGCGGCTTGTTGGAGAACTTTTGCTTTTCCTTAAGTAAATTTTTCACCTGTTCCTCGCCATTGTAGTTATTGTCCGTAAACTGCATATTAAAATCACTGCTCCGGATACTGTCGCCCATCGGATAATAAAGTGTCGAGAAGGTCTGCTGGGATGCACTGAGTACCGCAGTGATCTTTTTTATCCGTGTGTCTTGCGCCAAGAGGTACTGCTGATTATCCTCCGGCACTTTTTCATCATGCATATTGGCGATAATTTTTTCAATGGCTTTTAATTGTTTGGCAGCCTCATACAGGCGATCCATCGTATCCCGACTACCGGATAAGAACATCACCCGGTTTTTATAAAGCGCATCATTGTAGAACCGCTCCAGACTGGGATGAAGCCCCGCTCCTGTGTAAGGTTCAAACAAGATGAGTGAAATTTTATCCGTAGATAGCGTGATTTCATCAATTGCGGGGAATATAAGCAGGTTTTGATAGCAGTCACCCACAAGAGGTTTAAATTTCTCTGCCAGAAACGTTTTCAGCGTTGTTGTTCTGACCGCTTCATTTTCATATGATTCAACCAATGAGTGCAGTTCGGCAATCATATTCTTGACATTTTTGAAAAGCAATTTCCCGTCCTTATCATGCTCCAGGTACCATGCTCTGGCTTGAAACTCATCGAGTGCTCTTTTCAGGCCGGCAATATCTCTGCCCGGCTCGCACAGATCACCTATAATTTCCTGTAAAGTAAGCCCTAATAATGCATTAGGAACATTCGCCAGCGAAGAAACTAAGATCAGTTTACTAACATCTCCGACAAGCTCTTGTTGGTACTGAGCATCGATTTCCTCAGCGATCGCTTTGCCATTCGCTGCGATATCGTGGGCGATAGCGTTGGATAATTCCTGCTTAATCTGGGTCACAGTTGTCAGCATCGCTCGATCATTCAAGTCAAAGTCAAAAACATTTACCAGGTATTTACTCTTTGCCTTGCAGTGATCCCCGGCATAAATGCCCGCCATAATCTGTCGCATCAGCCTAATAAGCCCCCTTGTTTGTTGGAAACCGGAGTTCTCTTTAAAACGTGCATATAAGTCCCGAATTGACGGATGGAAAGGGTACGAATCTTTCACGCCCGTATAGACATGATCAGGCGAGATGTTGGTTAGTCCCATTTGCTTGGCTTTCGCCACCTCGTCCTTATAAGCAATTGCTACAAGGTTGATTTCATCTGCTTTTGGCAGGGATGCAAATAATCTTTTTTTCAAGATATGGTACACTTCATCAGAGCCGCTGCCAACTGGTTCAATATTTAAAGCACTGCGATTGACTTCATTCTCAAGGTTTTTGAAGGCGCCTCGAATAAGTTCGCTTCCACTTTCATATGCCGCTTTCAAATCTGAAATAACCAGGCACACATTGGCAAGCTGGGCCTTACCAAGTGCGGAAAACAGGTTGGCAAGCGCAGTTGAGGTAACGGCGCATAAATCCGAATTGCCT
>NZ_JCAIJG010000109.1:0-5440 GCF_059735615.1 Desulfosporosinus sp. Tol-M2 | reverse complement strand
GATAGTAGTCGGCGGAGAGGCTGTCGTACCGGCAGCGATTTATGACTGTTTGCCTGGTGCAACACGTTATGGCGGATGGGATCGCTATGCAACCGTAACGGCGATAGCTTCAGGGTTGCAGCTTAACCTTAACCAAGTATATGTTGTAACCGGCCTCGATTTTCCGGATGCGTTAGTAGCCGGAAATTTGGCGGCAAGATCTCTGTCGCCGCTGATCATGGTGGATCAGGAGTTACCGGCGGCAAGCGAGACATTCCTGACGGCTAATAAAGCGGCAATCTCCGGACTGACTGTTATCGGAGGGCAAGTGATAATTACGCCAACTCAGGACAGTGCTATCCGGGAGGCACTGAAGTAATTAGTTATTGCAGCACAGAGTATGCGAAAGGGGTGTTAGCAACGCAAGCTGTCACAAAGAAATGGTCCGCTGCGATTTTAATTATAACGCTGGTTTTCATGTTGCCGGCTGGATCATTTATTCTGATGCCGGGGTTTGCTCTTGCTGAAGTTTCGGAACCGCTTACAATCACCGGAGATGGGGTGGCGAAGCCGATAACTTTGACTTTGGAGCAACTCCAGGCTATGCGCCAGTATCAGCATATCTACAGTACGATTAACACCTGGCCCACCAAAGTAGTGTGCGTGGGGGAAGGGGTTAGATTAAGAGATCTGCTCGCATTAGCGGAAATAAAGGAAGATGCTCAGTTGATTAGTTTTACTTCCACAGATGACTACAAAATGACGCTAATGGTTAAGGAATTATTGGAAGACAAGCGTTATTACTTCCCTCATTTGATGGACAATAATGCCGGCGACGGAAGTATTGCCGGCTCTCCGGCGGATGCAGAAGAGGTAGAGCCGATCCTTGCTTTAAAGAGTACCAGAGATAGTATTCAGCCGGCTGATATGAACGATATGGATGCCTTATTGCTTATGTTTGGGCAGCGGGCGGTTACCGAGCAGACGCAAAACTTATTCGTAAGATATGTAAAAACAATTGAAGTGCTGACCACAGCTCCGCAAAAATGGGATAACCCGATAGCTAATATTGACAGTGGAGACGTTCTGGCGGGAACTTCGATTGAACTAAGCAATAAACGTAATGATGCCGATAAAATTTACTACACTACGGACGGCAGCACCCCAACTATTAACAGTCCAATTTATAACTTGTGTTCCAAACGATGGTGGGGTCAACGCCCTAATTTGGAACTTACGAATAAACCGATTGAGATTAAACAAGGCACGGTTATCAAGGCCAGAACGATTGGCCCCGGTAAGGCCGATAGTGATGTGGTTACCTTTACCTATCAGATTGGCAGTCCCACGCAATCTCAAACACCAAGTGGACCACCGAGCATAGTCACCCTGGATCAGAAGCTGGTCGATTCAAAAGTCGGCAGTATTGTTGAGTTAACGGCGACAGTCGGTCCGAAAAATGCCACTGATACCAGGGTAACCTGGAGCTCAAACGATACCCGGGTGGCTACGGTCGATAGCTACGGCCTGGTAACGATTGTGGGTTTAGGCACAGCCACCATTACTGTAAAAACTGTAACCGGTAATTTAACGGCTACTTGTATTGTGCAGGGAACAATGAAAAACGTTGTTGGTCTGAGTAGGGTGGATACGGATATTGATCCTAATAAAAATGAGGTGTCGAAACTGGAGCAGTCAAATCCGGCTGTAATGGTAGCCGCAATAAAACATCCCATAACCCCGGACCACGTACAGGCGACTGCTTCTCAAGATGTTGTTGGTCAGAGTGAGGCGGATACCGATACCGATACCGATACGGATACCGTACAGGAGCCCTCTCCAGCTTCGCAGCAGTCTCAGACAAATTGGCAGCATCTGACCGCAAAAGAGAATGTGGCAACAAATTCAACTAACCCCCAGACTTCCGACTCAGAGCTTGACCGTCAAGCTTGGCAAGTGTATGAGATATTGCCTGATGTCGGTCCCTTGTTGCTGTCGGAGGAGTATGACAGGTTGAGCATTTATCTGTGGATTATTTTGGGAAGTTTATTCTTTTCCGGTGCAGGTAGAAGATATAGAAAATACAGGAAATATACTTAGGGGGTAACAATTAGGGGGTAACAAATTGACAGATTTTATCTTAACGCCACTCAAAGATATTATGCAGATTATTTCGTCTGGCTTACTGGCTCCTGCCATTACTATTTTATTGTTATTTGTGGCTTTCACGGTGATTGAGCTGGGCAGCCTGCTGGTGGAAGTGTTTTTTGAGCGGCGTAAGGCAGTAAAGATTAACTTACCAGCATTATTGGATACTTTTCAGGTGAAAGATACTAGAGAGATACCGGAGGAAATTGAAAAAAGCCGACTATTTCGTCGGCAGAAGGCGGCGCTGAGAGAACTAATCAAAAACCGCGCTTTGCCTGCTGCTTCACATCAGGCTCTGGCCCGCCGGTTGCTGGACAGCGAGGAATTATATTATGCCGGAATAATCAATCGCACAGATCTGATAGCTCGTTTGGGGCCGATGTTGGGATTGATAGGTACGCTGATTCCGCTGGGTCAGGGGCTGGTAACCTTGGGTCAGGGTGATCTCAATGGCTTGAGTAATTCTTTGCATGTAGCCTTTAATGCTACGGTAATTGGTCTGGCAACAGCTAGTGTTGCTTTCGTTGTCTCCCGTTTGCGAAAAAGATGGTATGAGGATAATTTGAGTTTACTGGAGATCTTGCTGAAAAGCCTATTGGAGGTGTACGACCGTGAACGGGGAATTGAGGAGTAGAAGGAGACTCAGTACATCCGAAGATGTTAATCCTCTGGATGGCGCGATCAATATAGTAGATGCTATGTTGGTATTTGCCTGTGGGCTGTTAATCGCTTTGGTCATCCATTGGAAAGTCAACCCTGCCAATGGCTTGGAGCGAGTTAATTTGCAACTTGGCCAAGAAATGTCGCAGGAAACCCAAATAAGAAGCGATCTGAAAGAAACTGAGGGACAGGGTCAGCTTTATGAAAAACTAGGCACGGTCTACAAAGACCCCACTTCAGGGAAAATGTTCATGTTAACCAACAAGTAATATCTTGTTTGAATTGTTTGAATCAACAAAGTTTGCAGACAGAGTTATGGAATCATTATCCTGTTGGGAATCATTATCTTACAAGGAGGAAAAAAATATGTCTTATGGCAGGAAGATAATGCTTTGCAAGATATGGAGCATGCTTCTTTGTATCGCTATAATAGTATGCACGCCTTTAGGCAGGGGATTAATTCAACCGGCTGAAGTATTGGCAGAAGGTGTTCCGGCACTGACAGCAGGGACCGTCACAGCGGCGCCCGGAGAGGTGATCAATGTCCCCATTAACTTGACAAGTTCAGGAGAAGTAGTTGCTTTGGGATTTGAACTAAGCTATGATCACAGCTTGTTAACTTACAAGCAAACAAGTTTAGGAAGCGGAGCAGCGGGCTTCACTATCTTTGACTATATATCAGGGAATAACGAAGCAGTAAATCTCTACAATATGAATAACACTCCGTTTACCGGCGGAACGGACAGCACAATAGCAACAATGCAGTTTACGGTATCATCTGCAGCAAGCTCCGGAGCATCTTGCGTATTAGGTCTGAATGGAGTAGTACTATCCGATGCCCTAGGAAATGAGATAACAGCAAAAACAGTAAACAACGGGCAATTCAGCATACCGGGAATAGTGACCGGCGTGGCAACACCTAGCGCTATTAATGTCGTAATAGGTACTGCGTTGGCAAATATCGGATTACCAGGCACGGTAATAGCGACCATCGGTGATAGTTCAATGCGAAATATTGATGTGACCTGGGACGGCGGTACTCCCGCGTACAGTGCCACAACTGCCGGGGCATTTACCTTTAAGGGTTCGCTGGCAAACTTGCCGACAGGTGTGACCAATCCAAATAATGTGACGGTGACCATGACAGTGGATGTGGTCGTTACAGCTCCCGTAACCCTGAGCAGCATCGCAATCACAACACCGGCAACTAAACTGACTTACACAGTGGGAGATTCACTGGACCTAAGCGGTCTGGTTGTCACAGGAACCTACAGTGATAACAGCACGCAAGTGGAAACAGTCTCAGTAAACAATGTAACAGGTTTTGACAGCTCGGCGGCTGCAGCCGGCCAAACACTGACGATCACCGTTGGTGACAAAACCACAAGTTATATTGTAGAGATCAAAGCTTCAGTAATATCGCAGGGAACTGCAACAGGAACCACAACGGGAGAAACCTTCTTAACCATATCGGGAGATGGAGTAACGACTCCTGTAACTTTTACCCAGGCCCAGCTTGAAGGTATGCCGCAATACCAGCGCACATACAGTGTTGTTAACACGTGGCCTACCAAGAAGTTCGAGGTGGCTAAAGGGGTCAAATTGCGGGACCTGCTTGCTCAGGCGGGGATAAAAAATGATGCTCAACTGATTAAATTTACTTCCAAAGACGGCTACTATCTGACGCTTACAGTCAAGGAGTTATTAAAAGACAAGCGTTATTATTTCCCTCATTTCAAGGAGAATCTTACAGCCGACGGTGATGGGAATATTCGCGGCTCTTCCGCAGGGGCGGAAGAGGTAGAGCCGATTATCGCCTTGGTAAGAGTTGAAGGCAGTGATAATCCTGCCTATATGAACGCCATAGATGCACC
Source organism: Desulfosporosinus sp. Tol-M2 (assembly GCF_059735615.1). Classification (NCBI taxonomy): domain Bacteria; kingdom Bacillati; phylum Bacillota; class Clostridia; order Eubacteriales; family Desulfitobacteriaceae; genus Desulfosporosinus; species Desulfosporosinus sp. Tol-M2. The sequence continues at coordinate 779 of NZ_JCAIJG010000109.1, read as the reverse complement.
GGTACCGGTATATGGGCAAAGGACAGTTACCGAGCAGATTAATGAGGGATTCGTAAAATATTTAGCGACAATTGAAGTATCCACCGCGACACCGGCAAAATGGGATAGTCCGCAGGCAAATCCGGCCGGTGGCGAGGTGCCCGTGGGCGCCATGGTCAAACTCTTCAACGACCACATGGACAATGATAAAATTTATTACACCACGGATGGCAGCACACCGACTATGAATAGTCAGATGTATAATTGGATTGCCAGTCGCTGGTGGTCAGCACGAGCGGAGGACGTGGATAGTATTAATAAACCAATTGGACCCATTGAGAAAAACACTACTATCAAGGCAATAACCATTGGCCCCGGTAAGCAGGACAGCAAGATAGCGACGTTTAATTATACAATTCCGGGAGAAACAACAGTCACTACCAAAGAAGACGTTAAGCTTACGGATAACCAACTTGCGGATAACAAAACCGCTTTAGATAAACTATCAGCAGCAACACCTGAGCAAAAGCAGGCAGCCCAGCTGCCGCCCGATGTCCCGGTCATCATGCCGGAAGCTGCAACGCCCACAACCCTGACAGCCAAAGATGGAGTCCAGATAGTTGTACCCGCCGGAGCTGTCAGAAACCAGACCGGTCCGGTAAAAATTACCGTAGCTCTTGGAACTGTAACAGCCGCACCCCAGGCGCAGTCGACAGCAGTAGTACTTGACCCGCTCAAATACGAACGTCAATTTGGGGTTGAAGGGCAGGCTGATGGTTCAATTCAGTTTACTGAACCGG
>NZ_JCAIJG010000156.1:0-2537 GCF_059735615.1 Desulfosporosinus sp. Tol-M2 | reverse complement strand
TGTCTTGTTACAGGTTCACATATTCCCCATCCATTTTCTTCTACAGCTTCGGAGATGATAGTTGCTAATTCTCCTGTTCCCCTACTGTCAAAATTATCGGTATCATCAATACACACAAGAACTCTCAATTTTTTAGCTCCTCTCCTTTAGGCCATAGGTGAACCTAGATATCCCTAACATGATTTTCGATTGAAAAAAATGATAACCCGATTTTAGTTTAAAGTAGGTAACAGTCTTTGTCAATAGAGTCTAGATTGGTATAGATTGGTATGGATCGTCCCAGTTTGTTCTAAGCCGATTTAGATTAGTACCGCTCTAGACTTTAAGTTTATCTAAACGATAATAGCATCTGGAGCGAAATCTTTGACCGTTGAAAAGGAAGCTGCAGCAATAGTGATCTTCCCTGCGCTTACAGTATATTGGCTGCCGGCCGTCAGGGCTGTGCCGTCAAGCGAAACGCTCATGATTGCACCCGTCCAGGCACTATCATCTGTAAAGGTAATATCTATAGGCTGGCCCAGACTGTTATTGGTTGTATCCGCACTCAGGTCCGGCGGTTCCAGGGAACCCGACGCGCTATGGTAAAGTACAGCCAGATTAACCGGATCCGCCCCATTGAGGATATCTACAGCCAGAACGCCTTCTGCAATAGGCGGTGTGATCACATTACCGGACACTAACGCCACCCCGGCAGTCTCCGCACTGACAGAGTCCAGGATAGTAGTCCCGTTAACCTGGGCATAGACCGTCTCCTGTGTTAATATTGGTTGCCAAGTTGTCATATCTGTTCCGGTCTTGTAATCTACGGTGTCGCCGGTCAGGACTTTTACCCCTTCCGTACATCCGCCGATAGTATTATCATTCAGGCTGGCATTGACATCATCCTTGAGCAGGACACCGGCCGAAGAAGAACCGTTAATCAGGCCCTGGTAACCCTTGATCGTATTATTGCTCATATTAAGGAAGCCATTGTCATCCTTGACAGCATAGCCGGGCTTGCCTTTATTATCAAAAGTACAGCCTGTGATGGTTACTGAGGATGGGGTAAATTCATCACTGCGGTATGAACTATTTTAATAAATATTGGTGCTTCCGCAGTAACTCCAAAATGGCAGTTGGTAATACTTACATTCCGAGTTAAAGCTTGTATAATATACTGACTGTTCTCCGTACCGATAAAAGTAATATTGTCCATGCTTACACTGCTCTCGGTATGATAATTTGTTAATTCAATCAGGGCATGTTCCCCGCCCTCTAAGATTCACCTCCAACTACAGTCAGTCCTGAGATTGCTGCTTTATTAGCCGTCAGGAATGTCTTGGTTGCAGTCGGCAACTCCCGATCCACCATGATCAGCGGGGACAGGGATTTTGCCGCCAAATTCCCAGCTACTAAGGCATCTGGGAAATTGAGACCGGTTACAACATATAACCGATTGGCGTTAAGCTGCAAGCCCGTGGCTATCGCCGTTGCAGTTTCATAGAGATCCCATCCGCCATAACGTGTTGCACCAGGCAAACAGTCATAAATCGCTGCCGGTACTACTGCCTCTCCGCCGACTACTATCGTCGTACTGACTTTTTGTTTTTCCAGCGCTTGTACTGTAGCCGACGGCAAACCCGCTGCTTCCGTAAAGAGAATCGGGATTCCGTTATAAGCTGCATAACTAGTAATGGCTAAAGCATCCTGGTAATTATTTCCTTGCGCATTGGCTATCACGGCCTTACCTTTTGTTCCCAGGGCTGCCGCAATGATAGCTGCTGTTTCATAACGGTCCCACCCACCATAGCGGATAACATTATCCTTACCGTAAGTCTCGCTTAATAAGTCTTGAATTGCCTGGGATATTACAGCCGTACCCCCAACTAAAGTAATCTTCTTTGGCGCTAATTTCTCAATTTCCAGGAGCGTCGACGGGGTAAGCGCAGCTGCATCTGTCAAAAGGATAGGTGCATTGAGTTTATACGCCAGTGGACCCGCTGCTAAAGCATCCGGGAAAGAATAAGCATTAGCCAGTACCACATTGTTCGCTCCGCTTTTCCAGCCCTGTTTGGCTACGGCAATGGCTGTTTCAAACCGGTCAAACCCTGCTAAACGGTTCGGGGCAGAACTGGTATCAGCCATTACGGCATAGGTGGAAAAATGGTAAGTAGGAACGGAGATTGAATTTGTCGTAGAATCATAGATCCCGCCAAGTTTAGCCCAGTCATTCCTGGAAGGATCCCACCAGTAAACAGCCAGTTGTTGAGGAACAGTACCTGCCGGCAGATCTACTGTAGCTATGGGGAAGGTAATGGTTACGGGTGCAGTAAACTGAATTGAACCATCTGTTTGTCCTTCTATTCCAAATTGTCGTTGGTATTTCAGTGGATTAAGTACAATGGATGTGGCCTCAGCCTTGGGTGGAGTCGTGATTGTACCCATAGAAACAGTAATTTGTACCGGAGCGGACTGGTTGCTAACAGCACCGGCTGGCACAACCAATTGGACACCATCCTTTGTTGTCAAGGTAATTGCCTTTGTATCCGCTGGAGCCA
>NZ_JCAIJG010000021.1:0-3672 GCF_059735615.1 Desulfosporosinus sp. Tol-M2 | reverse complement strand
GCAAGTGCCGCTGTAAATGGCTTTGGGGTGATGTCGTTAACAATCCAGGAGTCTTCGGCGATCACGCCGTCAAGGTAAATTTTTCCGGCGCCGGAATCTTCGTCCCGCTCCCAGTTCCAGAATTTCTTCATTCAGGTTCCTCCGTTTCTTTGATATCTGCGAACGCATTATGTGGAGCTCCACATAATCAGGCTTATGTTGAGTAAGTGATTATGTAGAGTAAAAGAAAAGCACCGACGTAAATCAGCGCTTTTCAGAGATTACTCTATTTAACTACTCAACATTATTTTTTGCTGAAGTTCTTCAGCCAGTTTGCCATATCATCCTCGACACTGCGGCCGCTTAGGTCAATAGATGAGTCTGGCAGTAGATCTGCTGGCTCTGGCATAGGAATCTCAGCTTTCGCCAATGCATCTCTTTTCATTGCTGTATCAGCTCGGGCGTATCGTTCAGTAGTATTCAGATCAGAATGGCCCAAAACATCACGGATATAAACGATGTTATTACCGGCTTGCAGCATGTGCATGGCTTTTGTATGTCTGAGAGTATGTGGAGATATTTTATCAGGAAATAGCACAGGATTTTCTGTTTTTCCTGCTTCCACATACTTTTCCAGGATATATTTGACTCCAGAACGAGTAAGTTTCCCTCCTGAGCGGTTGGTAAAAACATACTGTTCCTGTGAATCCAATAAGTTAATCTTCCACCGTTTAATGTACTCCTTTAGATAGTTCATTGTCTGTGGAAGAAGAGGGACAATCCGGGCCTTGTTGCCTTTGCCAGTTATCTTTACGATAGGCGGGGCTTCAAACCGGATGTCTTTAAACTTGAGATCAGTGACTTCACTGACTCTTGCACCTGTATCATAGGTAAATGCTAATAAAGTAAGGTCTCTGAGCCCATAATTGGTTGATGAATCTGGCTGCTTTAACAAACAACCCATTGCATCTGCAGAGAGATATGTCATCACCGGTTTTGCTGCTTTTTTAAGCTTAACGGCATATATTTCCTCGGATAGTTTTAGAAATTCAGGGTTTTCGGTAGCAAGCCATCGACAGAAGCTTCGTAATATAACAAAGCGCTGATTGCGCGATGTCAGGCTGCAGCCGCGACTGTTTTCAAGCCACTCAGCAAACTCAACAATAAGATTCTTTATCAAAAATGACATATCAAGCTTTTCCGGTGTGATCCGCTTTTCCGTTTTGAGAAAAACAATAAAAAGTGAAAAGACATCTCTATAAGAGAGAAGGCTGTTTGTCGAAAGACCTCTCTGTCCCGGCAGATAAACAGTAAGATATTTGTTCAGATAGTACCCAAAGGTTTCAGAATTAGATTTCTTCATCATCTTTTACCTCCGGAAATACTGTTGGCAAATGTAATTGCATGCTGTCCGTTATTGTTGAAAGGCGATCTTCTGTTAGTCGAATATATCTTTCCGTTGTTTCTAGCCCTACATGTCCAAGATATGCAGAAAGTATAGGCAGTGAAACGTAAAGATCCATTCCTTCATCAGAAAGCCGATTCATTGTGGTAACTGCAAATGTATGCCGAAAATCGTGAAGTCTTGGCCCACGAAGCTTACCTTCATAGGGAATTCTGCACTTTTCAAGAGTCAGACGAAAGCGGCCATAAACAGTTGAGGCTTTCAGGAGCTCTCCTGAGTGGTAATAAAATATGGGGGAATCAGAGGGAATTTTATCCTTCTGATATTCTACATATTTTTTTAATACTTGTACCATGGTGTCACTCATGGGTATCCAGCGATCCTTGTCGAGCTTAGCGTGACGCAGAGTAATTACATTGTTTTCAAAATTAATATCGTCGGTGGTAATAGCTAATGCTTCTGAAATACGAAGTCCACAGCTATATAACAATCGAAAGAGCACTGGAATGCATCTGTGTAGATTTGGACACCCTCGTACCGGTTTGAGATTATCAACCTCTTTCCAAATCAATGACAATTCTTCTGCCGTAAAAATGTGAGGAACAAAGGCTGTGTTTCTGGAACAACGGATATCAGGAATCCGCATCTGCATATAACCCAGAGAAAACATATATTTAGCCCATGCAGTCATTACTCCTGCATGATTGGATTTGGTTTTCTGACTTCTATTGTCATTTTCGTTGATCCAGTTAAATAATGCATCCTCTAGAACATTAGAATCAGGGTAGTGCTCCCGACAATAACGGCTAAAGTATCGAAGCGTTCTCTCTTCACTGACGTACTTTAACCCGGTAGCTCGTTTGAATTCCAGGAAATCCTGAAAAAACGATTCCAACTCTGATACTGGTATAGGTTTTAACGCAGTATCATTATTCATAATCAGGTACCTCCAATGCGCATTGACGAAGCTTTTCAATATCGATCTGTATATAGGACTTGGCAGTATTGGAATCCACATGGCCCAAAATATTACTGATTACATTCACAGGTGTATCTTTTTCCAGAAGTCTGCTGGCGAGACTGTGACGGAAAGAATGTAACCCATGCTGTCGATTGTCCTGGGCAACAATACCACTGCTTTCATAATACTTGTTAAACATGTGATAGATGATGCCGTGTGTCAGTTTCTGATAAGGAAGTACATGCTCGACAAATAATTCTTTGGCAATGGTTTGCGGTCTGCCGTTCATCCAATAATCGATAACTGCTTTTCCTATCTGCTCAGGAATAGGAAGTGTCAGAGGCTCTCCAGTCTTCTGCTGCGTAATGTTGATACAGCCTCGATTCCAGTCAAAATCTTCTATGGTCAACTGCAGGATATCACCTGTACGTAAGCCAAGATTGGCTGCGATTGCCATAATAGCATAGTTACGTTTACCTGTTGGGTTTGCGCGGTCTATGGAATTAAGCATCCGTTCTATCTCATCCTCGCTCCAAACCTTGTCTATTTTTGCCTTTGCATAGTAATAAATACGAGGCACAAACTCTGACAAGTCTTTGGAGGTTACCCTTTGTGCGTAGAAGAATTTTAAGCTTCTTACCAAGCTGCTCCTGATTGTTACTAAACTTGGTTTTGAATAATGAGTGATTGTTTTGAAGTAGTCATATAAATTGACTGCTTCTATTTTTTCGGGAGCAACATCCCGAGTATGGAGAAAACATACAAAGCGATATACATCGATTTCATGCTTTCTCCAAGTCGGGTCAGCATATCCATATGATTTTAGATCTTCAAGATACATTTTGCAGATGTTTTCATATTCTTCTGGCCATTCAATGCCTAATCCACGTGTGATTTTGGGGACAAATCCATGAAGCTTGAAATCAGTTAACGCTTTGAGGGCTCGCACTTTCTGAGACATATAAGGCGTAAGTTGTTCGCCATTCAGTTGGCTTTCCCCAATCGACACGCGGTATTTTTCGAGCATATACTGCTCAGCAAGTTCGGCGCTGTAATGTGTACTGCCTTTACTGAGGCCGAAATTATACACACTGCGCCAGGTGCGCATATAGCAGGTAACAGATGTGGAAGTAAAACCGTTTTCTTCCATGTGATCCCGTGCCCTGCGCATCAGTTTTAAGAACTCAACGTTACTGTTCATAGAACATCACCTCCATGACCAGTATAAAAAATTATGTTGAGTATTTATTGCTAAGACGCCGAAATAGGCGCTAGAAAATAATGTTTCTGTAAGTTGATTATGAGAACTCTACATAATCACTTACTC
>NZ_JCAIJG010000138.1:0-3974 GCF_059735615.1 Desulfosporosinus sp. Tol-M2 | reverse complement strand
GGCTGGTTCCCTTGGCCCTTTTCATCCAGAGCGGCGTTTACTGGGCAGCTGTTCGAGGAATTGGGTTAGGCCCAAGTTGGGTTAGTCCCGTGCTTGATACAGGGTCCTATCTTCTATTGCTCTTTTTCTCATTTTTTAATAGATCACTGCCAGGAATGCGTTGGGTTTCCTTGGGAATTTTGCTGAATACCCTGGTCATTGGGTTGAACGGAGGAGTAATGCCGGTCGATCCGACTTTTCTTCCTGAGGCCAGTCGTAACGCGTTACTGGAGGGGCAGGGAACTCACGGGTTAATGACTTCATCGACTCATCTGAGCTTCTTAGCGGATCGGTTTTACCTGGATCTGTTGGGATTGGGAAAACAAGTGTTCAGCGTAGGGGATGGTATTCTTGATATTGGCTCTTTTATTCTGGTTTTCACGAACATGAGGAAAAGCGGGCTATTGGAAGAACCGCAGGGTGTGACTCAATAGCTGAAAATGAATGAGGACTAAGTCTTATTTAACTTCAGTCCCCATTCATTTTTTGTCCGGGCATCATAAAATAACTTGTAGTTTGAGTTCATAAGAAGACAAGGGGATCGTCCAGTTGTATTAGCCTACAGGCGCTGGCGGTCCCCTCTTGCACGGAACATCCTTGTTCGAGCCATAGAATACTAATTGACATAAACTATTTATGGGGATTATAATAAACTTAGTGTAGGACTGCTGCGATACATCTGTTCATGCAATTTTTTACAACTTTCAATTTGTAAGTATGTAGGGGATACTAATGAGAACGATAACATTAGGAGTGATATACCTGTGACCAAGGATAAAGATGTTGCTCTCATGGAAGAGACAGACCGGTTATTTAGAGCAGTCTGGAAAAAGTACCAAAGCTTTCTGATGCCTGAAGATAGTGACTTATCTATGCATCAGATGATGTTTTTGAAGTATCTGGAACGCTGCGTTACTTGTAGGCCGTCTGATATTGCCCAACAGTTAGGGATTACGTTGGGGGCAGTGACTGGATTTGTGGATCGTCTGCATAGGTTAGGACTGATCACGCGAACGCGGAGCGAGGAAGATCGCCGAGTGGTTATTATTCAACTTTCACCTAAAGGAATTGAACCATTAATTGCCTTTGAAGAGGAAAGAAAAACAAAGTTTGCACGCATATTTCAGAAGCTGGATCTTCCTCAAGTCGCGGAATTGAATAAGGTCCTGGAACATCTGGACGTTGTGCTGGACGATTTAGCAAAGACAGATAAGGAGTGATAGAGCATAAATATGCTGGAGTGGGCGATAAATCAATGCTATGCTCTGGGTGCCGATTTCATTTATAAGAAATTTATTAAAGACACAGTTCAAGCAGGGGACGTTAACCGGGCTGTTTTAGCTGAAATTCTACAAAGTAATTCAGAGACAGTTTATGGTTCCTTATATCAGTTTGACGGCATACAAAGTTCAGCGGATTATAAACGCGTTGTTCCGTTAACAAGCTATTCCGATTATGAAAACTACGTCGAGAAAATTGCCGCAGGCCATGAAAACGTACTGACTTCTGATGAGGTTCAGTATTTTGGCTTAAGTTCAGGTACAACGGGGAAACAAAAGCGTATTCCCATCACGGCTAAAACCAGGAAGATTGTGAACATGAGCATGATGTTTCTTCAACATGGAGCACTTTCCCAAGCTCTCCCGGCCGCAAGGACGGGCGGCAAGGGGTTGCTTCTTATGAATATGCTGCAATCAGAGAATACTCCAGTGGGAATCCCTACCGGATCCGGGACCTCCGGTGGGGTACAGTCAATGAAAAAGATGCTCCGCTACTTTTGGACATCTCCACTTGAAATCCTGGCCCTCAAAGATCAGCAAGTGACCAATTATTTGCATTTATTGTTTGCGCTGAAAGAGCGGAGCCTGGGGTATATGATGTCTCCTTTTCCCTCCGGAATCGTACAACTTTTTGGAGTGCTGGAAAAACAATGGCCGGAGATACTTGAGGATCTTGCCAAAGGAACTATCTCACCCCACTTAACCTTGGATTCAGAAGTAAGGGACCTGTTAACAGAGCGCTTAAAGCCTGATCCACTCCGGGCAGGGGATTTGGAGCGAGAATTTAGGAAAGGCATGCAAGGGATTGCGTCAAGGGTGTGGCCGAAGATGACTTATGTCTCTTGCGTGGTGGGCGGAAGTTTTGCTATCTACCTTGACAGACTACGCTTTTATATTGGAGATTTACCCGTTTTTTCGGCGATCTATGGGGCGACAGAGGCCTTAATTGGAATAACTACTAAAGTAAACGATACCAGTTATGTCGTTACCCCTCGGTCAGCTTATTATGAATTTATCCCTCTTCAGGAATCCGTTGATCCCAATCCAACGACGTTTGATCTGGATGAGTTAAACATCGGAGAGATGTACGAGGTCGTCGTCACGAACTATTCCGGATTTTACCGGTATCGAATGGAAGATGTGATCAAAGTCGTTGGTTATGCTCACCAAAGCCCTGTGATCGAGTTCATGTATCGCAAAGGACAACTCCTAAACGTCGCGGCGGAAAAAACCTCTGAACAGGCTATGCTGTCCGCCCTTGGCGCAACTACTAAGGCTATGGGGGTTATGATAGAGGATTTTACGGTTACCTTAGAGGTTGAGGATGTAGTTGGCAATTATCTCTTCTATATTGAGGTTAAAGAACCGGTAATCACCCCAACTATAGCGTTGGCAATGAAAAATACTTTGGAACAATACCTGGGCGAGGCCAATCCCCGTTATCTTGCCGGGATTAAGGCTAAGCGGATCAAAGAAGTGGATATTCATTTTGTTCGTACCGGAACGTTTCAGGCCCTCAAGCAAGAGCTTATAATACGTGGTGCTTCCCTTAACCAAGTGAAAATCCCTCGCTTTATTCAGGATCCTTCATTAATCCGGTTGTTAGAGAAAAACGCAGTATAGATAGGGGTTTTTAGGATGTCGAAAAGGTTTATGGGACCAATGGTGGTTTTGCTCATCATTCAATTTTTAGTCATGGTGGGGTTTGGCATCGTCATTCCTATTCTCCCGTTTTTTGTGGGGAAGCTGGGCGGAGGAGCATTTGCCTTAGGAATCTTTATGTCCGCCTATTCGATCATGCAGTTCTTTTTTGCACCTATGTGGGGCAAGTTGTCCGATCGTATTGGTCGACGACCGGTTATTCTTATCGGCCTCACGGGGTATGGTCTGACGTTTTTAATGTTTGGCATGGTAAACAACCTATATTTATTGATTGGTATCCGTGCCTTATCCGGAATGGTGTCCTCGGCAACTTTACCGACGTCAATGGCTTATTTAGCGGATATTACCGAAGGTGTTGATCGTTCGAAAGCGATGGGGATGATTGGCGCCGCTATGGGGCTCGGCATGATCTTTGGCCCAGCCATAGGGGGTTGGCTTGGCCACTACGGCTTCTCGTTACCGTTTTTCGTGGCGGGAGGATTAGCCTTACTGCTTTTGCCGTTCACTTTGGCATTCCTACCGGAATCATTGAAGCACAAGACTGAAGTTGTCCGACGCGCAACGCCTTTGCTTACCTTAAAAGTGTTGAAAGATCCTCTGGTTACTCTATTTGCCATTAATTTTGTTTTGAATTTTACGATGTCCATGTTCGAGACCACGTTTGCAATGTTGGCAGCGGCTAAAGTTGGCTTTGGCCCCAGGGACATGGGGATCACCTTTGCCATCTTTGGTATCTTCGCTGTAATTGTTCAGGGCGGACTTATTGGCCCATTGACCAAAAAGTTTGGGGACGCCAAGCTCGTAAAAGCCGGGGCAGTCCTCTGTGCAGTCGGGCTGATTTTAATTATCTTGTCTGCGGATTATGGAAATATCATTTTCCTGGTTATGTCGACGGTTGTTTTCATGGTGGGACATTCATTGATGGTACCGACCAGCTCGAGCCTCGTTACAAAACAAAGCACTAAAGGGCAGGGAGCTTCTCTCGGACTTTTT
>NZ_JCAIJG010000115.1:0-62847 GCF_059735615.1 Desulfosporosinus sp. Tol-M2 | reverse complement strand
CTTTATATTTATCTAATAATTAGAAATGTATAAAATATTACATAAACTATCCGTGCATGCAATTAGGTTAATGAGGTATGCCTAGGTGCCAAATCCCCTTTAGAACAGCATATCACTAACTTAGACTCATTATAATTGAATTCTTTAAATACTGTATACTTAAAATATTTCTTGTCATTTGGCTTATAAAGTGATAAATTAGCAGTATATTTTAATGGAATGATGACGCTTCTTAAAGATTTTGGAAATCTTTAAGGGGGTTTTTTTTGTTTCTTTTATTTGAAGTTAGGAAAGGGGTCGTTAATATAATGAAAATTTTTGGTGAGAACGTTTTTAATGATGCTGTGATGAAAGAACGTTTACCACATGCAACCTATAAATCCTTGCGTAAGACGATCGAAGAAGGGCTTGCGCTTGATCCCGGTGTGGCTGAAATCGTAGCCAACGCCATGAAAGATTGGGCAATTGAAAAGGGAGCGACGCATTTTACCCACTGGTTCCAGCCGCTGACCGGAATCACTGCCGAGAAGCAGGATTCCTTTATCTCCCCAACAAAATATGGTAACGTGGTTATGGAATTTTCCGGTAAGGAACTGAGTCAGGGCGAGCCTGATGCTTCCTCTTTTCCCAGCGGCGGAATTCGCGCCACGTTTGAAGCACGAGGCTACACGATTTGGGACTGCACCTCCCCTGCGTTTCTTAAAAAAGACGCCGACTTATTAACTTTGTGTATCCCCACGGCTTTTTGTTCCTACACTGGAGAAGCACTGGACAAAAAAACTCCGCTTCTTCGCTCTATGCAGACGCTTTCCAAACAAGCCTTGCGCGTCTTACGACTCTTCGGCAATACGACAACTGCCCGTGTCACCAGCTCGGTCGGAGCAGAGCAAGAGTATTTTCTTGTAGACAAGAAATTCTTCGACCAACGTCTTGACCTTATGCTCACCGGTCGGACCCTGTTTGGAGCTATGCCACCTAAGGGCCAGGAACTGGATGATCATTACTTCGGAAGCATTAAAACACGCGTAGCCTCCTTTATGAATGAATTGAACGTCGAATTGTGGAAGCTTGGTGTTCTGGCCAAAACCCAGCATAACGAAGTGGCTCCTGGGCAATTTGAGCTGGCACCTATTTATGGAACAACTAATATTGCCGCCGACCACAACCAACTCGTTATGGAAACCATGAAAAAAGTGGCTCTGCGACATAATATGGTTTGCCTGCTTCATGAAAAACCCTTTGCCGGCATCAATGGTTCCGGTAAACATAACAACTGGTCTCTAACAACCAACGATGGGCTGAACCTCCTTGAACCCGGCCATACTCCTCATGAAAATCTCCAGTTCCTGACGATCATCTGTGCGGTGGTTAAAGCTGTTGATGATTATGCAGAATTGCTGCGGGGTTCAGCCGCTAACCCTGGGAATGACCACCGTCTCGGTGCTAACGAAGCGCCGCCCGCCATTATCTCCATTTTCCTTGGGGATCAGCTCACCGATATTTTTGCCCAACTTGAAAGCGGGGGACTTAACCGCTCCCTCCAAGGGGAAAAATTAGCCAGCGGCGTAAAAACACTGCCCGCTTTCCGTAAAGATTCTACGGATCGCAATCGCACCTCTCCCTTCGCTTTTACCGGCAATAAATTCGAATTTAGGATGATTGGTTCCTCTCAATCCATCTCCGGACCAAACGTCGTATTTAATTTAATTATTGCCGAGGTCCTTTCTCAATTTGCTGATCGTCTGGAACAAGCAGCCGACTTCAATCAAGTTCTTCAAGAACTCCTTCAGGAAACCGTTACAAATCACAAAAGAATCCTCTTTGACGGAAACGGTTATTCTGCGGAGTGGGTTGAAGAAGCCGCTAAACGCGGACTCCCTAATATCTCCTCCACAGTTGATGCCGCACTTGTTCTCCTCCGCGAGTCCACAATCGACTTGTATGAAAAACATAAAGTATTGGACCGGACCGAACTGGAATCTCGTTATGAAATCAACTTGGAGCAATATTGCAAACAGATTAACATCGAAGCCCTAACCATGATCGACATGGCCAAGCATCAGATTATCCCGGCAGCCGTCAAATATTCCACCCAATTGGCTAATTCCATCAATGCAATTAAATCCGCTTCCAAAACTACAGATGTATCGGTTCAAGAAGACCTCCTGAAAAATCTCTGCTCCACCCTGGTTTCCCTTGAAGAAAAATTAAACGCCTTGGAACAAGACGTTCAAACAGCCAATGCTTTGCTTGGCGATGCCTATGAGCATGGCGTTTACTATCGAGATGTCGTTTTCAAAGCAATGGAAGCCCTCCGGATTGATGGAGATAAACTGGAAACAATCATTGACGCTGACCTCTGGCCGCTTCCCACCTATGCACAAATGTTATTTATGCTTTAATAGTTTGTTGACTATTCACCAATACAGGTTACGCACGGTATTATAAAGATGGGGCTGTGTTTTCACACAGTCCCATCTTTTATCTTACTCTCCGGACGCTTGATGCCTAAGCGTGATGCTGAATGGTCTTTTCCCAAAAAGAAATTAGACCAAGAGGATGTCTGATAGAAATCCCAATTCGCAGGCGGCACCGCGGGAACATCCAACGATGCTTCTTCCCCATATTTTTTGAGTCTTGCATAAGCTCTGACCCAGACACATTTCTTTTCTTGAGGATAAACTTCACACCAACCGTCTAAACTCCCGCCACAAGCCCCGTTACGCTGATTTTTTGGACATTGGGACATCGGGCAAAGATAAGCTAAATCCAAGATGGCACAATCGCCGCAATCCTTGCAATCAAGCATTGCGACCTTGACAAGATGCTCTATTGCATGCAGTCCCTTTTCAGTTTTTTTCTTACCCTCTGCCGCACGATACATCCCGCGCATCATGGGGAATAGTCTCTTGTGCGGTGTGAACAAGAGACCATGCATCCCCCTCAGCAGCGTATACATCGCCCCGGTTGGGGCATCTAAGGGAAGATTGGCACGATTTGTGGGTCGATCTGTATTCAAGCCGGTCAACTCATCTTTTTCAAAGTAGTAGAAGCCATTCGTTTGCGGATAATCGAATTCCTTGACCAGATCTTGCCAGTCCGGACTAAGTTCCTCCCCCTTGTCAAGGATGTATTCTACTTGTTCGTATTTAAGATTATGTCCGCCAATATGAACTCCGGCAACGCCCATGCCTTTCAAGATCGCGTACAATTTGGCTGCCCTCAGCATCCGCTGACCAACCCCTTTATCAGGGGCACTTTTTTCCGTATTGAGTTCTGCCAATAGTTTGTCCGTGACTACACAACCGGGCAACTTGTTTTTATTCATTAGATTTGCCGCTCCATAAGGAAGAACATAAATGTTCCCCATAACCGGTATATCAAGATTATTGATTTTCAGAAACTGCAGGACTTCGTGGCATTTCCTGACGTCATACCCAAGTTGCATGACAATAAATTGAGCACCGCTTTCAATTTTCTTTTTCAGCTTGTAGTACTGAACCATCAGTTCGGCCTCCGTGGACTTAAACGGAGAAACAGCTGCTCCTGCGAAAAAGGTACTGGGTGCGTGATAAGTTGGTCCCTTCATACCTTGAACTTCCAAGCCCTTATTCATTTCAGTTATCAGTTGTAAGGTATTGGAGGGATCAAGATCAAAGACTGGTTTAGGGCGTCCTTGAAAACCGGAAACCGGATAGTCTCCTGTCATCACTAAGAGGTTACGAACTTTTGCACGATCCAAAGCATACAATTGGCTTTCCATCTGATTGCGGTTCTTGTCTTTACAGGTGAAATGTACCAACGGTTCGATTCCCATTTTGAGAATTTCCATTCCCAAATAATCAGCAAGCATTGCCGGATTACCCCCAGGGTTATCAGTGATGGTGAGCGCATGGACTCGGCCACCCTTAGCTGCTTGTTCCGCAGAGGCGATAGCGGTTTCCTGGGCCTTTTCGTTTGCGCCTCTCCCCGGTACGAGCTCCCACGTCACGCACAGAGAATTTTTGTCGAGCAATGACTCTTTGAACTTGTTTTCCATTCCCTAGTTCCTCTCCCATTTCACCCATTATTTGAGGACATTATTTCTACTCTTCCTTATTATAACCTTTTTAGGCCGATAATTCAGAATAAATTTCGACCTTTTTATTAGCCCGAACCATTATTCACCATGCCTTAGACAAATTTTACTTATATATTTGTTTCCCCGTTATATGAGATAATTTGGTATTAACCGCTGACAATAGTACCCCCGTTGAGGTGAAGGATCTGTCCGGACATATATGAGGAATCCTCGGAAGCCAAAAACACATAAGCCGGTGCCAACTCTTTGGGTTGACCAGCTCGTTTCATGGGTGTTGTACTGCCAAAGGTCGCGACATGCTCCTCTTGAAAGGAGGAGGGGATTAAAGGCGTCCAGACAGGACCCGGGGCGACTCCGTTGACACGAATCCCCAATTTACAAAGTGATTCGGACAGGGAACGGGTAAAGGAAACGACTGCCCCTTTAGTCGCCGCATAATCGATCAGTTGGTCGTGCCCCTCATATGCCGTGATCGAGGTCGTATTGATAATAACACCCCCCGATTTAAGATAGGGTAACGCAGCTTTGACTAAAAAAAAGTAACTCAATATGTTGGTACGAAAGGTTCTTTCGAGCTGTGCAGTCGTCACGTCAAGCAAACTATTCTGCGGGTGTTGTTCTCCTGCATTGTTGACAAGAATATCAATTTTTCTAAAAGCTTGTATCGTCTGATTGACGATTTCCTGACAGAAGACCTCATCGCCAATATCTCCCGCTACAACTAAACAGCGGTGTCCCAATTGTTCTATCCGCGCTTTCGTTTCCAAGGCATCGTCATGTTCTTGCAAATGAGCTATCACAACATCGGCCCCTTCTTTAGCATAGGCGATTGCTACCGCACGACCTATCCCACTATCTCCTCCACTGATGATGGCGACTTTTCCTTTTAACTTTGCACTTCCCAAATACGCTGCGTCTTCGGCAACAGGTTTGGGATTCATAAGAGATTCAAAGCCTGGTTGTTGATCTTGGTGTTGAGCCGGAAATGTTGGTTGAGGAATACTAGCCTGGGTCATTTACTTTCACACCTTCCGTAATTAGTCTTAATACCGCATTCTATTAAACAGTCCTTACTAAATTAAAATGACCATTTTCTCTATTTTGTACTCATCATCTCAATTCTCTTTACATTTCTGTATGAAAGTGATATCATATTGCTATCAAAATGAATCTGAATAAACTTTTAGGAGGCTACCAAAATGATCGAAAAGAAAGCGTGGGCCGTTAACGGTTATCTTGCCTTGATCTTTATGCTTGCCCTCTTGATCGGTGGAATTGCCCTACTTATCCAAGAATACTTCTTGGTGGGAATTTCTCTGCTAATTATTGTAGTTATTCTTGGAACCGGTATTTTAGTGGTTCAACCGAATAAGTCCTATGCACTGGTCTTTTTTGGAAGTTATCTCGGGACGATCCGCGAACCCGGATTATGGTTAAGTGTTCCATTAGCGGTACGTAAAGGGGTTTCATTGCGCGTACGGAATTTTAACAGTAAAACCCTCAAAGTCAATGACATTGAGGGTAATCCGGTTGAGATTGCTGCCGTTGTCGTTTTTCGCGTAGTTGATACAGCCAAGGCAATTTTTGATGTCGAGAAATATGAGCAATTCGTTGAAATCCAAAGTGAAACGGCTTTGCGACACGTGGCAACTCGTTATGCTTATGATAATTTTGAATCCAAGGGTCTTTCCTTAAGAAGTAATCCTGAAGAGGTATCCACTGAATTGATGCAAGAATTGCGACAACGCCTCGCACTCGCTGGTGTTGAAGTGAGCGAAGCCCGTCTTACCCATTTAGCCTATGCTACTGAAATTGCAGGCGCAATGCTGCAACGACAACAGGCTTCAGCTATCCTCTCCGCCCGTCAAATAATCGTGGAAGGTGCTGTGGGCATGGTTCAGATGGCTGTTGAGCGGATCGAAAAAGATGGCGTCGTTAAACTGGACGAAGAACGCAAGGCGGCTATGATTAATAATCTCTTAGTGGCAGTCGTTTCCGAACGCGCTGTCCAACCGGTCATTAATACGGGGACAGTCTATTAAAGATACTCGTTTCTTAGATTCTCGTTTATTCAATCTATAACCCCAGAACAGCAGCTTGATATCGGATGTGGATAAATATGGCAATAAAAAAACAATTCCCCTTACGGCTTGATCCCAAACTTTATACCGCTCTGGAGCGTTGGGCTGCCGATGAATTTCGCAGCGCCAATGCCCACATTGAATTTTTACTTCGGGAGGCAGTTCGCCATGCTGGGCGTTTAAACGACAGAGTCAGTCCGGAAACATTAGAAGATGTTAAATAGTACGCAATATCATTAGATAAGCCCGTGAATTTCTCCTTACTTGGAGTTCACGGGCTTATTTATGTTATTCAGCGGTCCCTTCCCGCCATACGGCATCTAGCCATCCTTGGCGACGCTCTAATCTCGAACGTCCTGTTCGAGTCCTTGGTTACAGGGATACTCGTTCATCCCTGGACAGCGCCCTTATCTCGAACGTCCTGTGCGAGTCATGACCCCTCCGCATTTCTTTGTTTAAGGCACCAGGACACGCCGAGCGCCCAGATACCGTGCTGCATAATAGGTATTTGCCATGTCATCGTAAGTTACACCACCACTAGACGAATGAATCATCGTGTTATTACCGACATAGATTCCGACATGGGAAGCACCTGAAGAGTATGTGTGAAAAAATACTAAATCTCCCGGCCGTAATTCCGAACGCGAAACGGAAACTCCATTGTGAAACTGCTGTTCTGAAGTTCGACTCAAAGAAACGCCATTATTACGATAGACGTATTGCACAAAACCCGAACAGTCAAATCCAGAAGGGGTCGTGCCTCCCCAGACATATGGCGTGCCAAGAAATTGCGCCGCAAAGCTATGAATTTTTTGGGCACCGCCTGAAACTTTAACAGTTCCTGAAACCCCTCCGCCCGAATTTGCTCCCCGCGAAATACCAGAGGACTTCTCCCGAGCAGCATAGTCTGCTTCAAGCGCTTCTTGCTCGATCAATCTTTGTACCCTACTCACATTAGCTTGTGCAGCTAAAGAAGCATTCAGAGCCGTATTTTCATCTTTGCTTAATTGAGCAAGGATAGTTTGCTGCTTGTCCAGGGTTTGTTGCACAGCTTGCTGGGTTTGTGCTTTTTCCTGGATTGAAGCCTGGATTGTATTCTGCTTTTGTTTGATGAGTTCTTTCTGATTGTTCATGGTTTCGTTCAACGCTGCAAGATCCTTTTGCAGCTTACTATAACTGCCTACGATCATCTGAATCTTGTCCGCGCGGTCAATAAAGTCCGATAAACTGCTGGCCTCGAACAGCACAGCTAAATAAGTTGTTACACCTTCTTCATAATTACTCTTCAGGAATTGTCCCAGCGCTTGAATATACTCCTGCCGCTGTTTCTCAAGTTTTTTTTGCTTTTCTTCCAATCTCTTTAGGTTCTGTTGTTCCTCAGTCAGTAATAGTTGTTCCCGCTCCATACTGTTCTTCAAAGTCTGAACAGATTGCTTTAGTGCCAAAACCTGTGGCGCTACACTCGCCACTTTATCTTTCTGTATCTGTAAAACCCCATTTAGCTGATCGACTTGTTGTTTTGATTGATTGAGCTGCTGCTGCAAATCATCGGCTTGAACCGGGATTACTGAAGCGACTAAAAGACTGACTCCCAGGCTTATGACTAAGGTTGTCCTATATAGAAAACGTATTCTTATCATTCAATTAACCCCTCAAAACCCCTCAACTACTCTTTTGTCTTAGAATTCGCCACAAATGCTGAAATTCCTTGTCAACTATGTAAAAAAATTAGGAAAGCATTACTCACAAGGTTCCGAACTCAGAACATCGCCTCGTGGAGCAAAAAAAAGCAATTACGCAAGTAAAAAAGAAAAACCCACCCGTCCTAAAGGGTGCCTAAGAGCTTGGATTTTTCATGATTAGACGGGTATACTAAATAAATAATTATTAGGAGTGCATAAAGTGGACCATCCCGCATCCAATTCAGCTGGACGACGTTACCTGGCCTATGTCAGTACACTTGGTACAACTCAACTTCATTTAAGAAGCCCATTTGTAGTTGCTTTTTGGTCTCTGGCCTTCCCCGGCTTAGGTCACTTATTGTTATCAAAATACCTAATGGGCTATCTTTTGTTTCTTTGGGAACTTTTCGTGAATTCGCAAGCCCATATTAACCTGGCCATTCTCTATTCCTTTACAGGCAGACTCCAAATGGCCAAAGACATTCTTGATCTAAACTGGGTACTGCTATATATTCCTACGTATATTTTCGGCGTTTGGGATTCCTATCGATCTACAGTTGACCTGAATCATCAATATATCTTAGCCTCCAGAGAAGACGCCGAAGTTAAGACGTTTAACATCAATTCAATTGAAATTAATTATATCGATAAGCGAACACCCTGGAATGCGGCTCTATGGTCAGCAATGATGCCCAGCCTGGGACAGATCTTAATTCATCGGATCCCAAGTGCCTTGTTTATAATAGTTTGGTTTATAGTGATTGTTCAGCAGGCCAAACTGCTTCCTGCTCTCCATAACACACTCCTGGGCCAGTTTGCCTACGCTAAATCTATTCTTAATCCACAATGGTTCTTAAATCTTCCGAGTGTCTGGCTCTTTGCTGTCTATGATGCTTATGTAAGTGCTGTATCAAGAAATAACTTATTTGATTGGGAACAAACTAAATTTCTCAAGAAGAATTATGAAAATAAAAACTTTAAAATGCCCGTTGACAAGATGGCTGGAAGCGGTGATGGTATGTATATTGTCTCGACATTTGACCATTCAAATTATTATTAAGTTGCTAACCACTAAAAAATACGATAATAGGCGGAAAAAATCAAAGGCAACAGAGGTTGTCCTAATCATTGAGTGTCAAGAAGCTCAAATGGAGATGGTTCATGACTTACTTTGGGAAAACCATGCTCTCGGGGTTCGAAAGTTAAATCTGAATTAAGAAAAGTATTTTTAAGGATTTACTTATTTGGGGGGCATTAGGTTTTATGAACGAGTCAGAACTGATTAATCAAATGATTCAAACTAAGATAATGTATAAACAGTTATCCATAGAACACTGGGTTAAGTATGAGGTGTTCACCTGGCAATGGTGGCTTGGGATAGCTAGCGTAAGCTTACCATTATTATTATGGTGGAAACTGGTAGATAGACGAAGGATACTCGAAATAACGGTATTTGGGTTCATTATAAGTACTTCAGCAACCTTTCTTGATGTAGCGGGTTCAGAGTCAATGCTATGGAATTACCCCATAAGAATACTTCCCCAAATTCCGTTGCTTTTTCCCGTAGATTTCGTCTTGGTGCCTATTATTTACATGCTAATCTATCAGCGTTACAACGCCTGGAAGCAATTCCTGTTTACAAATACAATTGTTGCCCTGGTTTTAGCATTTGTTGTTGAGCCACTAGCAGTGTACATCAAACAATACCAATTAATTTATTGGAAATTTGAATATTCATTTCCAATTTATATTTTATTAGCAGTTTTTGGGAGATTATTTGTCAATAAAATGTTATCCTTGCAGGAAAAATTTCTTAAAGTTGCTGCTCCTGATGAAGCTGACCGGAGATCATGACCTGGGGCTGCACATAAAATTCAATATCATAACGCTCACTTAACCAGTTTGCCTTCCATTCATCCAATAACAAAACAGCATAGTTATCATCTTTATCCAGCACTACCGTACTCATGCTTGATTCGGTCAGCAGCTTAATAGTCTTTTCCTCTTTTTCAACCCAGCGTACGATTTCAAAGGGAAGGTGTTGAATATCTACCTGAACCCCATACTCTTCTCGCAAGCGGTATTCTAATACTTCAAACTGCAATTGCCCGACAACCCCGATGATCGGAGCCTCTACCCCGACATGGAGATCACGGAAGACATGGATAGCTCCTTCTTCCTGCAGTTCTTGAATCCCTTTAATAAATTGTTTGCGTTTTAAAGCGTTGGCAATATTGATCCGGGCAAAGTTTTCGGGGTTAAAGAAAGGCATCGCTTCAAACTGCAGCCCATCTTTTTCCGTGAGAACATCTCCGATCCTTAAAAGCCCGCTATCATGAACCCCAATAATATCGCCGGCAAACGCCTCTTCAAGAATTGTTCGTTCCTGGGCAAACAACTGTTGCGGTTGAGCGAGTCGAAGTCGTCTATGGGAACGGGTATGCAGCACGTTCATACCCCGTTCATAGCGACCGGAACAAATCCGGATAAACGCGATACGGTCCCGGTGCTGGGCATTCATATTCGCCTGGATTTTGAATATATACCCGGAAAAACTGGGGGTTGCCGGATTTAACTCGCCCTGATTCGTACTGCGGGGCTGCGGGGCAGGCGCCAAATCCAGGAAGCTGCGCAAAAAATTCGGTACGCCGAAGTTATAGAGTGCACTCCCAAAAAACACCGGCGTTACTTCTCCCCGGTTTACTCGTTCCCTCGAAAAGGTATTTCCGGCCAAATCCAAAAGGTCAATTTCCTCCTTTAACTGGTTAAGCAGGAGCTCCCCAATGCCTTCCCGTACGTTTGGATCACTGAGGGCTCCGGATATGGGTGGCTGAGCACTGGATTTACTGCTTCCTTCCGTAAAGCGCTCAACCTGCCCCGTATGGCGGTCATAAATTCCTTTAAAATCCGAGCCCATACCAATCGGCCAATTCATGGCATAGGATTCAACTCCCAGAACCTTTTCCACTTCATCCATTAAATCCAGCGGGTCCTTGGCATCACGGTCGAACTTATTAATGAACGTAAAAATCGGAATTCCCCGTTTTCGACAGACCTGAAACAATTTTTTGGTTTGGGTTTCAACCCCTTTAGCGGCGTCAATCAGCATAACGGCACTGTCAGCTGCCGTCAGGGTACGGTAGGTATCCTCACTAAAATCCTGGTGACCCGGCGTATCCAGGATGTTGACGACATATCCCTGATACTTAAACTGGAGGGCACTGGAAGTAATAGAAATACCCCGCTGCCGCTCAAGGTCCATCCAGTCCGACGTAGCATAGCGTTCCATTTTTCTGGCTTTGACCGAGCCGGCTTCGCGAATTGCCCCGCCAAAAAGGAGCAGTTTTTCCGTTAAGGTTGTTTTTCCCGCATCTGGATGGGAGATAATGGCAAATGTTTTGCGAGAATTAATTTCTGCTTTTAAATCCGTTTGGTTCAATGTCTTTTACTCCTTAACTTATCTTTTTCTCATATATTCTATTCCACAATTTATACATGGGTTTAAATGTTATGAAGAGAACTTCAGATAATTAACTCAGAGATGATGAAAATTAATTATAACATACCTCAGTGAATATTTTCAAATAATTTCCGCCTCCCTTCCCACAACACTCGAACATGAAATTTAATTTAAATAGCCGCTCTAAAAAAGAAGCGCTCAGAAATGATTCATCTGAACGCTTCTTAATACTATCCTAATGCTTTCTTTGAACTTTTGTCAAAAATACGATCCATAAAGGAATAACCGGATCCTAAATAAACATCCGCTTATGCCATCACTGCACTTTTCCAGATACCTTGGCGTGTTCTGCCAACCATTGTTCCACCGCATAATTTAACGGTAGAGTTCTCACATCTTCCCAAATATAGTCTGTCACGGACAACTGGCGCAAATCAAACTCCTTAAAATACTGCCCGCAAACTTCGCAAGCCACCACTTCAACCCCGGGGAATTCCCCTGAATTCAGATAGTTTTGTTCAGCTGCTTCTTCACTTCCGCATAGTATACAACCAACACGCTTCGTTGGCCATTCCTGCCCGCAGAGGGTACAGTGCAAGAAGCGTTGACCGTTTGGCGGAGCAAGTACGGAAAGCGTGGTTCCTTCGCCACAGATTGGACAAACCGCACTCTCGTGGATGAGTTCTCCCTGATGATCTTGCAGTGGGGCGTTAAGCATATCCTTTTTCGTTTCCATAATCCTTGCGCGTAAAAGCTGAGCTATACCGCTTATGGCGATCTGCAGACAACTTAACAACCCTGGGTCTGACACAGATTGACCGGCTTTAAATTCAAGCCAAGTTTCCCTTAAAACCGATTCGGATACTATTACTCCTCTGATCCGATTCAACCTTTCCCAAAGCTCTAAAACCACCGTTTCCGGAAAGGCCACAAAGGGGTAGTAAGGAGGAGTCTCCGCCGGACTCAATTCTTCCATCCAGAAAGAACCCCGCTCATCTTGCCAACGCCCAACTTCTTCGTTTAGGAGGCTATAGGTCTGATAAGCTTGCTCCATCGTTGTATTCCCCACGGTTTCCATCTTATGCTCAAGCATATTTTTGTCCATTTAAGGAGCTCCCCCTTACATTCATCCCATCCAAGATTCCCACTTCTACAAGCGGGAATCTCTCAAGCCAACTGTGAGCAACTCGAACTTGCTTAGTTTAAATTTTGCTCATTTTTCACTCTTTCATACCATTTCCCATAGTGATGTTTCGCAAAACTGGTTTTTACATAACCAGTGATTATGCCCTTAAGAGCAGGATTGGACTTCGGGTGGATGATAGCCAAATACAGATGCCCGGTGATAGCTGTTGCCATCATAAATGCCGACAGGTCATGCACCGGATAAGCCCAACGAACTAAACCAGCGGGGAAATACGAGGCAAACCACATAATGAGCCCACTTACCGTGATGAAAAACGAACCAAAAATGGTGAGCATAGAGTTAATTTTTTCTCCCCCATTAAACTTATCTTGAGGTGGAAACTTTCCATCGGTATTAAATCCGAAAAACTCCTTCGGGAAGGTCATCACATGTTTCACTTCTGCTTCTCCCCACGTAAAGACCGCTTTTAACCAATACCTGTGACCACTTGTATCTCCAACAAAGAACAGCAAACCCACCACAACAATAAATATGACAGCTACAATGCGGTGAATAATCCGACAAGCTGCAACCCCACCGAAGATAACCGACACCGGTTCAAAAAAGGTGCCTAGTATACTCAATCCGGTAAAGAGCAAGATAAAGAAGGCAATGGCATGAACCCAGTGACTTAGACGTTCTCCCCCACTAAAGCGCATAGTCTTATCTCCGCCAAGCGTCTTTCGGGTTGTTTTGGTTTGTGGATTGATTGCCATTAGTGTTTCCCCCCTTTCTTTCCATCATTCTCTTCATGGCCTCTGTTGCGATAATTCCCTTGTAAGAGGTTGGAGAGACCCCCCACAACTACCGCCACAGCCGTTGCAGGCCAAACATATTTGAAAAGCGGCTGAATTCCATCCTTCCATAAGGTCAGAGAGAGCGGAATCGTAGGATTAACCGGGAGGCCATAGGCCTCTGGACTATCCATTAATAAATAGAGATACGTCGTGCCACCCATTTCCTTTTCTCCATAGAGCTGCGCCTTGGGCTGAGTCTTCTGAACCTCAGCAAGACGCTTCTTCGCTTTGGCCAGCATAGCGTCACGTTCTCCAAAGCTTAAAGCACCTGGTTGACACGTGTGGACACACGCTGGAAGGAGGTTATTTTCGACCCGGTCAATACACCCCGTACATCTAAAGGCTTTATTCTTAACCTCATCAATCTTCGGAACCCCGAACGGGCAGTTTGTTGCACAATAACCGCAGCCAATACATTTATCCTGATCGACTAGGACGTACCCCGAGTCCGTCTGATAAATTGCTTTCTGAGGACAAGCCTTCATGCACGCAGGGTCGGCACAGTGGAAACATTGTGCCTTCCGTATCAGCCAGCTATTCTTTTGATTTTCATATTTTTCTGCAAATGTCATATAGGTGAAAGTCGTCGGGGTAAAGTCCTTATGAATTTGATAACTCTTGACCAGCTTGGTTTTCTCCGCCGGAAGTTCGTTCCACGCCTTGCAGGCCACAGAGCACGCCTTACATCCCGTACATAATGAAGTATCAACTAAAACCATTTTCCTTGTCATTAATTTGCCCTCCTTATATTGCATAGGCAAACTTTATACTCTGGAATACTAGCTACAGGATCCAAGGCAGCAATAGTAATATCATTAGCACCCGCACCAGGACTTAAGCTCGCAAATCCCCAGTGATAGGGCATGCCAATGGTTTCTGTATCCTTGCCATCGATCTTGTAGGACTGGATACGATCGGTTACTAAGGCGCGCACTTTAATTTTTCCGCGTGCGGAAGAAACTTCGACCATATCTCCTTCTTTTACTCCAATTTTCTTACCTAAGGTCTTACTGATCTCCGCAAACGGTTCCGGACTATTTTCATTCAGCCATGGGATGTTGCGCGTAATTCCGCCGGAACAGAAATGATCGACTGTCCTATAGGTAGTCAAAATAAATGGGAAATCTTCCGCCTTACCAATCTTAGTCGATACCACCTGCGCCATTGGGCTGGTTGAAACCTTGGGATGCAAAAGATTAGTTATCGGACTTTCTACTGCTTCGTAGAATTCCGGTAACGGTCCATCTCCGCATGTTGATGCTGCACGAACACCGACAGCAGGCAAACCATCCGCAGATTTTTCAGCCGGCAATCCGCTCATAAAAGGAGGTGCGAATAAGCGGCCAACTAACTCTGGGCACATCCGGAAACTTACCTTCCCTTCCGGAGTATCTGGTCCCTTGGTCTTATCTATAAGGTCCCCATTGTCATTTCCTGCCCATACATTGGCAGCGGCATCCCACCAAATAAGTTTGCGTTTGGCGTCGACAGGCTGTCCCAATTCATCGCAGGAAGCCCGGTTATTAAGAATACGAGTATTTCCAGGCCAGGAAAAAGCCCACTCTCTGAACAGTTTCAGACCTGACGGATCGGTATTCTTGCGACGAGCCGCAAGGTTTCCATTCCCCGTGACACCGGCATAAATCCAACAGCCTGTAGATGCCGTACCGATCGGCGCTTTAAGATAATCTCCTATTGTCGGGAAAAGCTTACCTGTTGTTTCGTCATAGCCACTCAGTTCCTGAAGCACTTTCAAAGCGCTGGGTTCCTCACCGTAGTCCCAGCGGGCCTTCAAAATCGGAGCATCTTTAGGATCCGTGCTCCCGGCATATAACTTGCGAATTTTCTTAAAGAGGAAGTCAACCAAGTCAAGGTCCGGTTTCGAATCCCCGAGCGGTTTAATCGCAGCTTCTTTCCACTGAATCAAGCGTGAAGAGTTCGACATGGAACCGGCTTTTTCATAAGAAAATGATGCTGGAAACAAGATAACTTCAGTCTGGATATCGGCTGATTTAACCGCCGGATCACGCCAGAACTGAGCAGTTTCAACTTCAAAAATATCCGATACGACCAACATTTCGAGTTTCGATAAGCCGGCACGGACGAGCGCTAGATCCGGCAAAGAGACCATTCCGTTCGATCCGAAGTTAAAGAGCATTTTAAACTGTCCCTTTTCCATCAGTCCAAACATTCTCATTATCGTTGCATTCACTTTGGGATCAGTCTTCGGCAAATAGCTAAACCCATAGTCATTCTCCTGGGTAGCGTTTTCGCCATACCAAGCTTTAAGAAGGGCGACCAGATGCTTTTCAAAAAATGACCCGTTGCGCACATAATAATCACGCGTGGTCGTATCACTATTGATAGGATAGGGCAAATAACCCGGCAAGAGGTGAACAAGGTTAGCCATATCCGTCGAACCCTGAACATTTGGCTCTCCGCGCAGGGCATTGATCCCGCCACCGGCTTTACCAATATTACCTAATAACAATTGAATGATGGCATAAGCCCGAATACCTTGCGTACCCGTAGTATGTTGGGTCATTCCCATCGCATAAAGAATGCTTGCCGGTTTCCCTTTCGAGAAGACATCGGCAATTTCTTTAATTTTAGCGGCCGGAATTCCCGAAATTTTTTCGGCTGTTTCCAAGGTATATCTGGAATAGTGAGCTTTGAGCTTAGCAAATACGCTATCCTGGTCCTCAAGACTGTCAGCTTTCAGGGGTTTATTATCCGGTCCAAGTTGATAACCCCAGCTTGGGGTAGCGTACTTCTTTGTTTTAGGATCAAAACCAGAGAAGAGACCTTCTTCCAGTTTGTAGTCTTTGCTGACCTTAAGCAGGGCATTAGTGTAATTAAGAACATACTTCTCATCATATAATTTCTTTTCGATAATATAATTAATAATTGCACCCAGATAAGCAATATCCGTTCCCGGACGGATTTGGGCGAAGATGTCGGCTTTATTAGCTGTCAGGGTAAAACGTGGATCGACGACGATTACTTTGGCGCCTTTTTCTTTAGCCCGAAGAATCCACTTCATGGCAACCGGATGGTTTTCAGCGCAGTTACTTCCCGCAATTAAAAAGACCTCGGAATTGTATAAATCTGACCATGAATTGGTCATCGCACCGCGGCCAAATGAAGGTGACAAACCTGCCACTGTGGAAGAGTGTCACACCCTGGCCTGATGTTCATGGTAAGGGGTTCCTATTAACCGGCAGAATTTCGTAAACAGGTAAGACTCTTCATTGTCTACTTCTGCAGAACCCAAGAAGGCGATCCCTTCAGCACGGTTAACAGTTAACATTTTTTTTAGTCCGGTTTTAGCATCAACAACCTCATCGGCTGCTTTCCAACTGGCATCCCGGACTTCTTTGGTTTTCTTGGCAACACGGTCCAGTGCCTCTTCCCAGGAAATGTCTTCCCATTTGTCAGATCCAGGAGCACGCCGTTTCGGCTTAGTCAGACGATTTGGTGAGTAGGCAACGCTCAGTAAACTTGCCCCCTTAGGACAGAGAGCCCCTTCATTGGTCGGATGATCCGGGTCACCCTCCAAATGAACCAACTTGCCCTCTTTTACATACGAGAGCGTCCCACATCCACCGGCACAGAAATGGCAGAGACCTGGGATCTTTTTGGTTCCTTCCAGTTTCAACGCATACCCTTTAGCCTCCGCAACGGCTGGGTCAAATCCCAATCCAGTGGCAAAAGCTGCGATGGAAAGCCCTGAGAGCTTAAGGAAACCACGTCGAGAAACATCCATCTCTTTTCCTCCCCTATTAATTACTTAACCCATACCTAATACCTAAGTCATTTCGTTTGAAAATTTAAAATGGGTGAAACATTTCACTTTATTTAAATTTTCTCATTCTACTTTTACAGCTTATCTCTTTTTGAACATTCAGTCACCATTGTGTTCATTATGTAAATTAAAAAAAAGCGCCATGTACATAAAAAAAACTTTGCCGGCACCAAGCCCTCACGTGATGACCAAAGGCTAACCAAGGCTAACCAAGAATGACCAAGAATGACCAAGAATGAACAAGACCAAGGCCGACCAAAACTAACCAAGGATGACCAAATATCCCTGGAGCTTAAGAATGACGAGAAGTGACCGCCGGAGGTAGATCGAATGCCAATAATCTTAACCTATTGTTGCATTAAATCGCGTACCGGCTGAAACAGTTTAACCGGTCTCCCTACTGTTCCATATTTTAACTCTGTTGTCAGAAATCCACATTGTTCCAGGAATTCCAGATATCTGCGAACTGTTACCCTTGTAAGATTAACACCCTCCGCGACTTTTTCTGCTGAAACCTGTTCGTTCGTCTCACGCAAATAAGAGATAATTTGCTTTAGGGTGAGTTGATTCAACCCTTTGGGCAAACCTTGTTGTCCAAGGCAACATTGCTTGATAAGATCATTCAGGATTCCATCGGCCTCTTCCATTTTGACATCCGCCAAAGGTAAATATTCCACTTTTGCGACCTTTGGGATAATAACTTGACTCATTTCGTCAGCTATGCCCTCAAATCGTTCCACCATTTGGTTAAAAGCAACCACCAGGTCACGGATCTCTCCGGCATCAGATACATTGACTTCCTCAGCAGCTTGTTGGGTGGCTACATTCCGCGACCCAAACGTAGTTTCATGTAATAGACTAATGACGATTTTCCGGCTAAAAAAATAAGTTACTAAACCAACAATCAGGGTCAATCCCAAGCCGAATAAAGCCAATTGAATTAGCGAATAAGATATAAATTCCTGTGCGTAACTTCGAGAAATTCCAACGCCGAAGATTCCGATAATATCCCCATTTGCGTCACGAATGGGTTCGTAGGCTGTCTGGTAAAGCTCCCCAACGACATCCGCTTCACCAAGGTAAGTCTGGCCTTTTATTAAAACGGTCTGAGCAGCAATATCCGACACCTTTGTTCCAATCGCTCTCTCTCCATTTGCACTGCGTACAGCGGTGGCGATGCGGGTATCTCCGAGAAATAAAGTTACTGTATCGCCGGTTAAATCAGCTAAATGATCTACAAGTTCCGCGTTATGGGAAATTTGAGTTTGTCCTTTGTAAAGCATGCCATCTTGTACATGCCAGGGACCAGGGTTGGTGAGATTAATGATTTCCATACCCATTGTTAAATCTGTATTTGCCTTAATAATTGCTGCATCCACCGCCCGCACACGCATATGCCACCCGAATACTACGATTAAACTCACAGCCAAAACACACAGTGAACTAAGCAGCAGGAAAAGAATTTTATGTTTTAGTGAATGCAAATATTATACCTCCTCGGAGATCATTATCTCAATCTTATTCGCGATCTAAAATAAAAAGCCTCTTTTTTTGGGAAAGTATATTTTTGAATAAGCACCCCATTACGGGAAGGAATTAACCGCCCCCACGTTGAATCTGTATGCAAGACAAGAAGGCAAAAGCTCAAAGCTCAGATATAGGAGGATGGTAACCATGTCCTTGTTTCGGGTGCTCTATGAGATCCTAACTCAAAATGGCTGGGAATTCGATTTTGACAATAAAAATGAAATTATCAAACTTGAGATCCGAGGCGTTAATTCTGATTTCCATGCTTTCCTTCTTGTTGATGAAGAGCAAGAATCCTTACTCTGTAACACGCATATTAAACAAAAAATCCCTCCCTCCAAACGTCTTGAAGTCTGTGATTTCATGTGTCGTGTTAACTATGAACTTGCCAATGGTAATTTTGAAATGGATATGGATAACGGAGAAATCAGGTATCGCACGTACCTTGATCTGGCTGATGCAGAACCTTCCAAAGAGCAGGTACTAAATATTGTTTGGAACGGTGTTCTTAGATTTGACACATATTATCCTGGTTTAATGAAACTTGTATACGGGGATTACAGCGCAGAAGAGGCCGCTGCTTTTTGCGCTGAGCAGGATAATTAAACATCATTTATTGTATCCAGAATAGGAAGGCTCTCTATTTTTAAACAATAATTACCTGAGTAATTTAATTTCTCTAACACATAATAAGAATGTTTCGGTACACAAACATTTAAAGGAGGGTACCTATCATGGCAAACAATAATACACCAGCTGCTCAAGGTGCTTCACAAAAATTGGATCAATTTAAGTATGAAGTAGCAAATGAAATGGGCCTACAACTTGGTGGTGACCGCACTAGTCGTGAAAACGGTTCTGTCGGTGGCCAAATGACCAAACGGATGATTCAATTCGCTGAAGAACACCTCAAGGGTGGAAGCAGAATCTAGCATTGATCAGGTTTCCAAAAGGTGAAGAGGGATATTGAAAAGATATCCCTCTTCATTATTTTCTCTTATTATTTTCGTTATAAAGCATTATTAATATGTCAGCATACTGCCCACCTATTCACATACGGAAGCCAGTTCGTTCATTAGGCGGGTATAATTCCCTATTTTTCAACGGTATACCCAGCATCTTCAATAGCTTTAATGAGTTTTGTACGTTCAGCATCTCCCGTTACAAGGGCTTCATTGGACGCGAGATCGACTTTAACACTTTCCACACCACTTACCACAAGAAGCGCTTTTTCAACTCTCAATTTGCAATGGGTACAAGTCATGCCTTCAACCTTAAGAATGGTTCGGCTCATTTTATTCACCTCCGCTTTCAGAAGCCAGAGATCAGAGGCCTGATGCCAGATGACAATTAACTTCAGTAATATTTTTATACTTATTCTCTAAAGCACTTTCAATTGCCGGCAGAGGAAAACTAACTCTGCTCCCCAAATTCTCTCTTAAGACTAACCCTCTAGTTTCTGGTCATACCTTCTCAACATCAGCGAACTGGCAACTACGGACACGGAGGAGAAGGCCATGGCTAGTCCTGCCCACTCGGGCGGTAATAGTTCCCCGGTTAAGGGATACAGGACGCCTGCGGCTATCGGGATTCCAATGGTATTGTAAATCAAGGCCCAGAAAAGGTTTTGCTTAATTTTTCCGAGCGTTTTTCGCCCTAAACGAATAGCCCGTTCCACATCAAGGAGATCATTACGGACTAACACCACATCCCCTGTTTCCTTGGCCACATCGGTTCCTGAGCCGATGGCAATTCCGATATCTGCTTGGGCTAAGGCCGGGGCGTCATTAATTCCATCCCCCACCATCGCCACCTTGAAACCTTGGTCTTGATATTTCTTGATAATATTAATTTTATCTTGCGGTAATATTTCGGCAATAACCTCATCAATTCCGATCTGCTCTCCGACCATATGGGCGACTTTTTCATTATCCCCCGTAAGTATTAAGGTCTTTGAGCCTAACTGATGCAGCCTGTTAATCGCCTCTTTGGTGCTCTCTTTAACCACATCCGCCAGAGCGATGAGCCCGATCACCCGGCCGCCTAAAGCAATAAAACTGGTCGTTTTGCCCGCTTCAGCCAGGCGCTGAAAATCCTGTTCAGCTTCCTGAACATCTATACTGTGCAAGTGCATCAGCTTAATATTGCCAATAAGTAACGTCTGCCCTTCCAAGGCGCAGGTAACCCCATAGCCCCCCTCTTCCCGATAATTCGTCACTTCTTGAATGTCAAGCCGTTCTTGCTTAGCCTCTGCAACAACAGCCTGGGCCAAGGGATGAATGGATGGGTTTTCACCTGCTCCCGCAATTTTGAGAACATCCTGTTTTGAATAAGAGGAATAAGGTATTATATCTGTTACAGCGGGAGTTCCTTTGGTCAACGTCCCCGTTTTATCAAACCCAATCACTTGTAAGTGCGCAATCCCTTCGAGTACAGCTGCGGATTTAAATAAGATACCGCGATTTAACCCTACCCCGCTGCCCACCATAATAGCTGTAGGAGTAGCCAGCCCCAAAGCACAGGGACAAGCGATCACTAAAACAGCTATAGCGGCTGTAAAGGCAAAAACGAACGTACTTTGCAATGCAAAATACCAGACCAAAAAGGTAATGAGCGCTAAAAAGACCACCGCTGGCACAAAGTAATTGGCAATGGTATCCGCCAGGCGTTGAATCGGAGGTTTTACCCCCTGGGCATCTTCCACCATTTTGATAATCCCGGAAAGTACCGTATCCTTACCTGTTTTGGTGGTTTTTACTTTAATACTTCCCGATCGATTAATCGTCGCCCCGATCACAGGATCTCCTACTGCCTTATCGACGGGAATGGATTCCCCGGTAAGCATGGCCTCGTCAATGCTGGCTTGTCCTTCCACAATCTCGCCGTCTATCGGTATTCTTTCTCCGGATTTAACGCTGACAATATCACCGATCTTTAGATCTGAGGCTGCTACTTCCTTTTCTTTCCCATTTACAAGCAGGCGCGCTTGATCAGCCTGCAGCTCGAACAGCCGTTGTAAGGCCTGACCGGCCCGCCCTTTCGCTTTTGCCTCGAGATATTTTCCAAAACGCACAAAGGTAATCAACAAGGCTGACGTATCAAAAAAATTGGGTCCTGCAAAGAAAAGCGTTGGGAAGAACATATGCAATGTTGTCATTAAACTATACCCATAAGCAGCTGTAATACCCAGGGCAACCAGGACATCCATATTGGCTGAGCGGTTTTTCAAAGCATGGAAGGCACTACGATAAAATGCCCAACCGGCCGTAAACTGGACAATAGTTGCCAAGGCAAGGATCGTATACATCATCGGCGCTGTCATGGGGAGAAACATGAGCGGCATAATAGGCAGAGCAAGAACCGCACTGAAGATGAGCCAATTGCGCAGTTTAAGCGCGTTGTCCTCTTGGCTTTCAGCCTTGTGCTCCAGGGGAGTATACCCGGCATCCCTCACTTGCTCCAGGATCTCTTTCATATTAACAAGGCCCGGATCAAACTCAACAGAAACCGTTTCACTTGCAAAGTTAACAGCAGCGTTTTGGACACCTCGCGTACCTTTAAGCTTTTTCTCAATCGCCAGGGCACAATTTGTGCAGGTCATCCCACTCACTTTAAATTGTTGTTTTCTTCTGTCTTCATTTAGAGCGGCATAACCAAGATCAACCGGACTTTGATCTTCCTCGGCAGGTTTGTCCAGCGAATAACCGGCTTCCTCGATTTCTAGACGAATATCAGCCATATCGACCTGTTTCGGGTCCCAAGCAAAGACCGCCTTAGAACCTTCCAATGACACCTGGACCTGTTCCACACCCGGAAACTTTTCTAAGATCTTAGCGACATGGTTAACACAGTGCTGACAAGTCATACCGTAAACTTGAATTTCCTTTTCTTCTCTGATCATTTGTTCAGTCATTATTTTTCTCCCTTTGGGCACCTTGGTGAACTCGCTTCTCGCTAAAGCTTAAACATCGTGACTTCGGTGACATGAGTCTCCAGTGAAGACTTTATACCCCCCCTATTCCATATGTCAATATTTAAATATTTTCTTCTCCGCATGCCCCATTTTCTCTTTCGATTCTGCCTTTAACGATATTTTCACCCTGGAGAAAACCGGCCACAAAGAACGAACCGGGCTTATCAAATACGGCCAGAGGTTCTCCTTACTGCAGGATTTTCCCCTGGTTCATCACAAGTACCTGGGTACCCGATTGCAAAGCCTCGTTAAAATCATGGCCCTTCCGCTTGATGGACTTCCTGCAGCAAAGTCCGCAGGGAATCCCTTGTTATTAATATAATAGAACTGTTTTCACCCTGAGAAACAGTTCTATTACTTAATGATATTTACTGTACTTGATACATACCTTGGTCTTGCATATAGCGAAAGATTCCTTCTCCGTGTTGCTGTTCTTCCTTTTGAATATGATTTAAAACCTGACGAATTTTAGTGTCCCTAAACTCGAAAATTGCTGTGTTATAAGTACCGGACACATATTTTTCAGTCATTAACATATCCTTACATAGTTTAGCATCTTCTTGGTTGTAGTTTCCTTGGACAGAAGCGGGCATTGGGGATCCCCCTGCCATTTGTTGTTGTCCTTGTTGTTGTCCTTGTTGTTGAGATTGATTTTGTTGCCCTCCTACGTTGGGTATTTGTCCGTTTAAAATTTGGTTTATCGTATTTAAGTGTTCTTGCTCCTGAGCTGAATATGAATTGAAGAGTTGTTTTAATTGTGGATCTTGTGCCTGGTTAGCATATTTCGCATATTTATCGACACAAGTTTCCTCATGGGTCCTTTGATCCATTAATAACATTTTTTCCTTTTGGGATAGCTGCAGTGGCAAATATAACACCTCCTTATTTTAATTATATTATTTACCATATTTTGATTTCTATGTAAGTAGTGTTCTTATGTTTTCATTTGGTACGATGAACCTAATATCCCTATCCTCGGATAAACGCTGCCCAAGGATGATCGAGTGCCCCTCCAACTAAAACTTCCCGGATTTAAAAATAGAGATAAACAGCCATAGTAACATGAGGGCAGCCATAGTAAACCCTACTTCAATCGCCGGGATCTGCCAAAGTAAGATGGGCTCGCGGCCTAAAGCCGAAGCAATAATGAGGGCAGCCATAACAATACTAAACGCGAGCAAAACAATACTAAAGGAAAGCTGATTCGTGATACGGTCCAATTTCCTCAGAAAAATATCAAACCCCGGAACGCTAACTTCTAAGCGAATCCGTCCTCGCTTCAAGTTTTGAATTAAATCCTGCATATATCTGGGAAGATCCGCCAGAAGATCACTATAATCCAAGATGTCATGCCATATTCTCCCAGCGATCGTGCTTGGTCGGTTGCGTTCCTTAAGAAGGCGAATACCAAACGGTTCAGCCATATCCATAACGCTAAGTTGGGGATCGAGTTTTTCTACGATCCCTTCCAGGGTCAGGAAGCACTTAGCTAATAAGGCGAAATCTGAAGGAATGCGGATTTGATGGCGAAAAGCAACTTTAAATAGGTCATTAATCGCCCCACCTAGACTGATACGACTCATGGGGACATCCATATACTTTTCCCGCAATTCATCGATATCGTTGGTCAAAAGAGGTAAATTAACCTCAGCCGGAATTATCCCGATTCGCAATATTGCTTTAACCATACTCCCCGTACTTTTGTGCATCATACCAATCACCAGCGAAGCAAAGTTTTGCTTCATATCAAAAGTAAGTCTACCGGCCATACCAAAGTCGATAAACGAAACCACACCGCCCTGCAAAAGAAAAATATTCCCTGGATGTGGATCCGCATGAAAAAAACCCTCGATTAATACCTGATGGAAGAGAGCCCGCACAAGTTGTTCTGCTATGACTTTCCGGTCATACCCTTTTTTTTCGATCTCCTCAAACTGATTGAGTTTCACCCCTTCCACCAATTCCATCGTAAGAACGGTTCGAGTTGAGTAATCCCAATAAATCGCGGGTATATGAATCGTCGGATCGTTCTCAAACTGTTTGGCCATTTTCTGAGCATTTCTAGCCTCAATGCTATAATCCAGCTCATTGTGCAGCGACCTGGCAAACTCCTCAACAACATCTCGCAATTGAAGACGTTCCATCCGTTCCATACGGTGTTCCGCCAAAGTGGCTAAATCCAGAAGAATTTCCAAGTCAGTTTCGATCATGGTCTTGATCTGAGGGCGCTGCACCTTAACAGCAACCAACTCCCCGGTCCGCAACTGCGCACGATGGACCTGACCAATGGAAGCCGCCGCAATCACCCCCTCATTAATCCAAGCAAAAATCTCCTCCAAGGGGGAACCGAGTTCCTCTTCAATAATCCTGGTAACTTGTTCAAAGGAAAATGAGGGAACGTTATCTTGAAGTTTTTCCAGTTCCTTTAAAATCTCTTCCGGAATGATGTCTGCACGAGTGCTGGCAATCTGCCCAATCTTGACATAAGTCGGACCAAGCTCTTCAATAACCTGGCGTATTCGCTCCCCGACCGTCATGGGATCAGTCTCTTCCATATTCGTAAAGAGCCGTTTGGGTAAGGAAAGCATATGTAAAAGTCCCATTTCTTCCACAAAGAACCCAAAACCGTGGCGGGTTAGGACCTTAGCAACATCTCGATAGCGTTTAATATGGCGTATCCTTTTCCCAATCATAAGAAAACGTCCCCTTTATTCCCGGTTCATAGTTTCGAAGACCGAACATCGCATCACGCTCATCGTCTATCTGGTCCCTGGATAAATTCCCAAATTTCAGCTGATAAACTAAGGCTGGAAAGTTTTCAAATACCCAGTCCACTAATAGAGGCCTGAACGCTATTCAGGCCTCTATTAGTTTGGTATTTGCTTGCTTACTTGTTTTCCAAGTCTTGAATACGTTGCTCCAAACGCTCCAGATCAGCTTTAGTGGGAATATTAAAGTCCCTGAGAAGCTTTTCCATTTGCTCATGAATACGGGCATTCATTTCTTTCTTCTCTGCTTCCCCCTTTTCGAACAACTTACGTGCCAGTTCCTTGGATTCAGCAGCAGAAACATCCCCCTTTTTAACTAACTCGTCTACAAGCTTCTCGATCTGTTCCTTACTAACTACCGCTAATCCCAAACCAAAAGCCAGCCCCTTGTTAATCAGATCTTTCATGCCAGGTTCCCCCTTTGTCCGTTAAAGTCCATATACGATTAGCCTTCGTTGATTATAATGACCGAAACCTATTAATATTCTTGGGTTCATTATGATTGTTTACTAAAACGGTTCAACTTATTTACTTGGAAAATTATTCTCGGATATATCCATATTTTAAAAATAATCCCCTTGGATTTCAACAAGGAACTAACCCACTCCAGCGTTGATAAAGCGTATGTTCAATCCCAAACTGATCCAAGACTCTTCCGACCACATGATTGCTTAAATCCTGAATTTCTTTCGGATGGTGATAAAATCCAGGCGAAGCAGCCATAATTGTTGCGCCTGCTCGTGCCAGCCGCAACATATTTTCCAAATGAATAATATTGTAAGGCATCTCACGCGGGACAACAACAAGCGGGCGGCGTTCTTTCAAAGTAACTTGTGCCGCTCGTGCCAGAAGATGCTCTCCCGTACCGGTCGCCATTAAGCCAAGCATATTCATCGAACATGGGATCACCACCATCCCGTGGGTACGATAAGAGCCACTGGCCAGCGAAGAAAACAGGTTTGTATTTTCATGGATATGTACGTTTTCCGGCAAAGCCGCCCGTTCGATTCCCGTTTCATAGACAAGTATTTTTTCTCCGATCGAGGACATGACCAATTCAATCTGCCAGTCCATTGCAGCGAGGACATTAATTAGCGTGAGTGCATAGATTGAACCACTTGCCCCTGTCAGTCCAACAATCAAATGTTTTCTCACAAGGCACCTCCATCATCAAACTCCTTCAATAGGCGAATTTAATTATTGACAAACTCTCAATCTCATCATATAATAAATTTTGTTATGCGGTCGTGGCGGAACTGGCAGACGCGCTAGATTCAGGTTCTAGTGCTCGCAAGGGCATGGGGGTTCAAGTCCCCCCGACCGCACCATATAAAGCTAGACATTGAGGGATTTACAAAGTATTTAGTAATCTCTCTTTTTATTATTTCACTTTTTACTAATGTTTGCTAATGGTCTCTTTTTCCATAGTATATTATATATTTGCGGCTCTGCAAAAGAATTATCTGGAAGAAGGTATATTTTATATTTGTGATTTTTTTAACTGCCCTGACAATAGCTTTCTCGGGTTCCATGATGCCTGGTCCCTTACTCACATACACTATTAAGCAATCATTAAATAACGGTCCCTATGCAGGATTTATTATAATTGTGGGACATGCGATACTTGAGATTATTATAATTGCTTTGATATTTATGGGATTCGACATTATTCTGCAATCTAACTCTGCCCAAATCAGTATTGGTATCATTGGTGGATTATCGTTAATTTACATGGGCTCTGATATGATCTTCAATTCCTTGAAGAAGAAAATTAAGATTGAATTGGACAATAACAAATCCAGTGGAAGAAATATGTTGCTTTCCGGTATTGTAATTAGTGCCGCCAACCCTTATTTTTTTATATGGTGGGCTATTATTGGCCTCGGCTTTCTCCTGCAAGCTTACAAAGCGTTTGGTGCCGCAGGAGTATTTGTGTTCTATATAGGGCATATTGCAGCCGATTTTATATGGTACGGGTTGATTTCCATAATCGTTGGCACAACACGTAAATTTATTAAAGAAACCCTGTATCGGATTGTCATTATTGTGCTTGGCTGTTTCTTAATTTTCTTTGGCGGCAGTTTTCTTTACAAAGCAATTATAATCCTGATTTGAGTATCATTTAACAATTACCCTAGGGGGTTAAACGAAGGTAATCAAATGTAATCAAATACTTTTCCCAGATATTACCCAAAATTCCCTTGAATATCTGTTTTCAATATGGGT
Organism: Desulfosporosinus sp. Tol-M2; assembly: GCF_059735615.1. Classification (NCBI taxonomy): domain Bacteria; kingdom Bacillati; phylum Bacillota; class Clostridia; order Eubacteriales; family Desulfitobacteriaceae; genus Desulfosporosinus; species Desulfosporosinus sp. Tol-M2. The sequence goes on along the minus strand of NZ_JCAIJG010000115.1, from coordinate 35,261 downwards.
AAATTAAATTTAGCTTCAATATCAAAAGCTCACAAATTAAAGGAGGTTATTGATCATGGCTAAGTACAAATTACCGGTAGACAAAAACACAATCTCTTCACAAATGAATGTTAAATTAGGTCCGGATGCTACTTCTCGCCAGAATGGTTCTGTTGGCGGAGAAATGGTTAGGAAAACTTTTGAAAGCTTAGGTAAATGGTAAATCATTAAATCCCTGTCAAGATCATCAAAGGGAGTGCCGTAAAACTACTTTTGAGTAGCCAGCGATACTCCCTTTTTATATACACGGAATGATCTTCAGTTCAACCTTGAACTCGTCGCTATAAAGCCAAATTCACAAAGTGAGGACAAGGCGTATCACCTAGTCTTCATAAACACCATCTGGCCTCTGTATGGATGTATCGATAACCTTGGGGCAAAGTATTAGGTCTTTTTCCATCGTTCGAGTTTATGAATATTCCGGGTATATAATGCGGCTATTAACCTTGGAAAACCAAACTCGACAATTTTGTTCTTCATGAGTTGTTTCATTTCATTAGCTGTAATGCTCGGTAAGGTAAATACACCATTTTGATAACAGTGACCACAATAAACTTGATTCTTAGTTTCTTCGCTTCCATCATTTGAAAATGGCATTCCGCAACTTTGGCATTTTTTATATTTCATCATTAGATTCCTCCTTTAGCAGCTGTGAATTTCCCTTTCAGCGACTACACAAACTACACTGTTTTATCATCACGAGTTATCATAATTATTTTAGTTAATATATTGTAGTATCCGCCGTTTTAACCGCATACTTTCCTATTCTTCAACTGCACATCATTGACAATAATACATTTTGAGTCTAAAGTAATTGTTGAGAGTCATATTACTGACGGATGTGGATAACCACAAGGGAGTATGATTGAAAGAGCCGACCGTCTGGGCAAACGACCTGGGTAGTTGGCATTTTATTAAAAAGGAGCTTTTCTGCTATGACTGAAATGAAACTAAAATATGGATGCAATCCCAATCAGAAACCGGCACGCATATTTATGAAAAATGGTGCGCTGCCGGTAAAGGTTCTAAATGGAAATCCAGGCTACATAAATTTATTAGATGCCTTTAATGGTTGGCAGCTAGTGAAAGAACTTAAGCAGGCAACCGGTTACACTGCCGCCACATCTTTTAAGCATGTTAGCCCGGCCGGGGCAGCGATAGGAAAGCCTTTAAATGAAACCTTAAGAAAAATATATTTTGTGGATAATCTTGAGTTGTCGTCTCAGGCATCAGCCTACGCAAGGGCAAGAGGAGCAGACAGGATGTCGTCATATGGCGACTTCATCGCTTTATCCGATATTTGTGACGTTTCCACAGCAACACTCATTGCCAGGGAGGTTTCGGACGGCATTATTGCTCCCGGGTATGAAGAAAAAGCACTTGACATTCTAAAAAACAAGCGCAAAGGTAGTTATACGATCATCCAGATCGACGAAAATTACAAACCAAATCCGATTGAACAAAAGAACGTTTTTGGAATTACATTCGAACAGGAAAGAAATGAAGTTAAGATTTCGGAAGAATTGCTCCGAGAAATTCCAACCCAAAATAAAGAAATCCCCAATTATGCAAAAACTGACCTGATAATCGCGTTACTCACCCTGAAATTTACGCAATCAAATTCTGTGTGTTATGTGAAAGACGGTCAGGCAATTGGAATTGGAGCCGGGCAGCAATCAAGGATCCATTGCACACGTCTGGCAGGTGATAAATCGGATAAATGGTATTTGCGCCAAAATCCCAAGGTACTCAATCTCCCGTTTAAGGAAAGTATTCGGCGACCTGACCGTGACAATGCGATCGACATCTACCTCTCTGAAGATTATACCGATATCCTTTCCCCAGGCTATTGGGAAGAAATTTTCACAAAAAGACCCTCTCCGTTTACCTATGAAGAAAAAAGAAGGTGGTTGGATACTTTCACAGGAGTATCATTGGGATCCGACGCTTTCTTCCCTTTCGGAGACAATATTGAGCGGGCACACAAAAGCGGTGCTGAATTTATTGCACAGACCGGCGGGTCAATTCGTGATGACCATGTAATTGCGACCTGTGACAAATATAACATAGTTATGGCTTTTACTGGAGTCAGATTGTTTCACCATTAATTATCCTTCAAAGATAATGTCGATTTGTGACATATTCGCTCATCCATCAATATGAATATTCAGATCGTCCCAAATTCTATAGGGTACATAATTTGGGACGATCTGGCAAGTGATTTCAGTATGAGACCTCTTACAATCCGGACTATGCCCCCGGAAGATTGCGGCGGGGGTAGAGTGTGGCAGACCGGGACCTTACGATTATTAACCGGTCTTTCGATGGGGCATTGTTTCTAAGGATGATGAATAACTAACAATTCCATTTTTCTTTTTGATAAATTCTTCAGCAATTGACGGGAACAACAAATAGCTTAGGACATCTTCATCGCTTGAAGTAATATCCTTAAGTTGTTCTTTGGCCTTTTCAAAGGCAGGCTCTAACGTGTCGGCATATCTTCCCGGCAAAGGTTGTTTTTTCTTAAGAGCTTTTTTAGCAACCTCTTCGTTAATCGGTCCGGGTACCTTGCCGTACTCTCCCATAAAGTAGTTAATTACTTCTTTAATAACAATTTTATATCGTTCACCCGTTAAGACGTTAAAGACAGCTTGCGTTCCAACGATCTGGCTGGTTGGAGTTACAAGCGGAGGATATCCCAGGTCTTTTCGAACCTTAGGGACTTCATTAAGTGCCGCATCCAACTTTTCCATAGCATTTTTCTCTTTAAGTTGGGATATTAAATTGGAGAACATCCCGCCAGGAATCTGGTAGACCAAGCTTTCTGGTTGAGGAGTAAGTAATTGAGGATCAAGTATTCCGGAATAAATAAACTCTTCCCTGACTGGTTTGAAAAAGTCATTAACAATTTTTAATTTACTGACGTCCAAGCCGGTAGAATAGCCGGCATTCTCTAAAGCGAAATACATTGTCTCCGTAGGGGGTTGGGAGGTACCGCTGGAGAAAGAAGAAATAGCACAATCTATACCGTCTACTCCGGCTTCTATTGCTTTTAAGTAGGCCATTTCCGCCATTCCATTAGTACAGTGGGAGTGGAGGTAGATCGGTAATTTCACAGTTTGCTTTAATTCCTTTATGAGATCAAAGGCAACCTGAGGCATTAAAAGGCCCGCCATATCTTTGATACTAATAGAATCGGCACCCATTTCCTCCAACTGTTTAGCCAAGTTCCGGTAATTCTTAACATCGTGAATAGGGCTCACTGTGTAGACAATGGTTCCCTGAGCATGAGCTCCTTGTTTCTTGACTTCATCCATAGCGACTTTAATATTATTTAAATCATTAAGGGCATCAAAAACACGGACAATATCGATACCGTTAGCCACAGCAGCCTTGACAAAGTTACGGACTACGTCATCAGGGTAGTGTTTATAACCCAGAATGTTTTGGCCCCTAAGAAGCATTTGTAAGGGTGTTTTGTTCACAACTGCTTTAATTTTTCTCAGTCTATCCCATGGGTCTTCATTGAGGAACCTTAGACAGGAGTCAAAAGTTGCTCCTCCCCAACATTCTAAGGAGTAGTAGCCAACGTTATCAAATTCCTTGAGAATAGAGGCAAATTGTTCAAAAGCCAATCTTGTCGCGATCAATGATTGGTTACCGTCTCTTAAGACGGTTTCTGTAAAATTTACTTTTCTCATTTTTTTCACCTCGCTCTCTCTTGTATATGAAACTTATTTAAGTATTGTGAGCTAACATACATCTATGCTAGCATAAATATTAGAATATTCAAGAATAATACAATATTCATGAGCGCGGGGCATCTGCAATATGGTTTATCCGTTACAGTAATCCTTTTTCTGCACAACTAACGTAGTCTTCTCCTGAAGCAATTATATGGTCAAGCACGGATATGGAAATCTGTTCTAAAGCGACTTGAATCCTTTTCGTTACTTCAATATCTTGCGGCGAAGGAGTGGGACTCCCTCCAGGGTGATTGTGAGCCAGAATGACACTGTGGGCTTTATGTCTCAAGGCCGTTTCCACAATGACCCTTGGGTAAACCGGCGCTTGGTCAATGGTCCCCTCATGGACAAGCGCCGGATATATAACTTTATGTTGGGCATCCAGACAGATCAGATAAAAAACTTCATAGGTTCTTCCCGCACAAAGCGTTAGGACATACTCCCCCGCTTTGGCAGTGCTATCGAGGGTAGGTCTTGTTCCCCAACGATCTTTAAGATAAATACGTGCCAGAGAAGGTATAAGCGCTAGTAAAATAGCTGAGTTCTCTCCTAAACCCGGAGTCTTAGCCAAATCTTTAGGGTCGGCTTCCAAAACTCCAGACAAAGAACCATATTTATTAATCAAGGAATGGGCGAGTTCGTTGGTGTCCTTTCTGGGTATGGCATAAAACAACAGAAGTTCTAGAATTTCATGATCTTCAAAGCCGTCCAGTCCTTCTTCGAGGAATCTATTTTTCGATCTGCTTCTGTGTCCTTCATGCATGGAACAACGTCATTCCTTTCGTGTTAACTTCCCTGACGAAGTCTTGAGCAAACACTTCAACATGCTTCCTAATTATTCCTTCCGAATTAACAATTATTTTATGTAGACAACACAAGAGCGTCCCAACTCTCTGACAAATGATAAAGAAAGCCTATTGGGTACTATGCTCAATCTAATAAACACAGGGACTTCGAAAAATATATTCACAAATTCTTGACAAATTCTTATCATGTTCTCCTCTTAAATTGGGCATTATAGGATACGTTCCAGTTAAACTAAACTATAAGGAGGAGTGCAAATGTCGAAAAAGTTTGCAGTGAGTTTGCTAACCTTTGCTTTCCTGGCTTTGAGCGCTGGAACGAGCTTAGCCGCGCCAGATCCTGCCAAACTTGATGAGCTTAAAGCGTTAAACCAACAAATGTATACGCTGAAAAAGCAAATGGTGGACAAACAATTGGAAGCAGGCCTTCTCGATCAGGAGAAGTCCGCCAAGATTAAAACCTTCATCGAGAAGCGTCAACAGCAGATTGAAGAAGACTTTGCTAAGGGACAATACACTGGCTTTGGGAAGAAACACGGTCAGGGCTTTAACAAAGAGTGCAAACGCAAGGCTCAAGACTCTCCCACAACGAGCCCTTCTCCAAGTAACACTTAATCTATAAGTAACCTTACAGATTATGAACTGGAACTTGTCCCGATTGGGGCTGTGTGAAAACACAGTCCCTTAAAAATAAAGTGGAGGACTTGACATAAGCCAAGTCCTTTCTTTTGTTTAGTCTGTTAAACCAAGGCGCTTATTGCGCCAATAGCTGGAATAAATGGCTCCCAAGGGATTGTGGGCCAACAAACGGTCTTTAACTATGAGTGTGGATACTGGAACAGAGGAGTGGCGGTTGAAGATCATGTCATGTCCTACGCAGAGACCGACGGTGAAGTTTAATTCAGTTTTAGCGTCATTTAATAGTTTGGCTTGTATAGCCGGATTACACATGGCTTCAAAGCGGTCCGCTTGGATTTGTTCCAGACCAAGCCGGTGTTTATCCAAGCCACAGACTTTACAGCATACGGAGTGTACGGTGAAAAATTTCCGGAAATATTGCCCAATATAGTTGGCTTCGGTAGCTAAGCCGATACAAAAGGCCAAACCGATGACTGTACAGCTCATCTCTTGGGCAAATTTTACGCTTTCTTCCAGGCGCGACAGCTGCATATAATAACGTCCTTCAACTTTGGCTGCCGCCGTCATGAGCTGTCGGTCAATTGGATCATACACTGCTTCGATTTCAGCAGATTGGAGACCAAGGCAGTTTTGTCCAGTGTAGCAATTATGATGTTCGCATCGTGCGCACTGCATCAGATCATCTCCCTGGATATAGATCGTTTATCAAACGTCACTAGCGCTAATCAGTCGTATCCCCAAAAAGTAAAACCCCCTAAATACCAAGGGGATACGCTGGATTCTATGAGAGACACCAAGGTTTGGTGTCTCTACCCTTGAGCATGCCCATGGTCATGCTCAAGGCAGACCGATCCGGTACTCGTGAGATTACCTGAAGCATACGACTTTGCCACATCAACCACATTTCCTGAGGCTCCTGTTACTACTTCCAGCCCTATCGCCTTGAGGCCATTAATCATGCCTCCGCCAATACCTCCGCAAACCAGCACGTCTACTCCATTACGTTTAAACATACTTGCCAGTCCTTCGTGCTGATGCTGAAGACCTGATGCACTAAGTAGTTCTACAAATCGGGCTTCTTTATCTTCAATTTCAAACACTGTAAATCCCGCTGCCCTCCCGAAATGAGCATCCACGAGCTCACCTTTAGTTGGAATTGCGATCTTTTTTGACAGGCCACAACAACGCCGTCTTGACATTTCATCAGCTCCTTTTTTGAGCATATGCTCAATTTAATAATATCCAAAGTTGTATGATAAATCAATGGAGTTAAGAGAAGATTATCCTGAATTTCACAAGTACACAAATGGAGTATTTATGCTATAATAAATGATATATAGAAAGGTTTAATACGATTTATGCAGATAATGTAAGAAAACTTCCGAAATTTATGAAACGCTGTCTCGAATTGGCATTTGCAAAGGTGCCCATTCAGTTAACGGCGAAAGTTATCTAGGAAAAAAGGGAGTTAAAACTATGAAAGATAGTATTGAAGGTGTCGTAATTGGAGTAATTGCTGAAATAGCTAAAGTGAAAATCAATAGACATAGTGACTGCAGCAATTGTGGTTTGTGTCCGGGCGAAGACGCGATGGTTCTTGATGCCCTAAATACCCTCGACACTAAACCAGGGCAAAGAGTCATCCTTGAAATTAAGGAAAAAAATATGCTTAAGGCCGCTTTTGCTGTTTATATCTTACCACTGGTAGCAGTAGCGGGCGGAATATATCTTGGCTATTTTCTTGCGTCCATTTTTAAAATTGCGGATATATTGCCCATGACCATAGGCGGAGTAGTTTTCGGTTTATTGGCAATTTTGGCCATCAAACGGCTTGATATATCGTTACAATCAGCTACTGAGATGCCGGAAATTGTAAAAATAATTCAATGACTTTTCAAGGAGATGTTCTGATGTTTAATAAATTCAGGTGGGGGATTCACCCTGAAACGCACAAAACACCTACGGAAGGTAAGGTGATTGAAAGTGGGCCATTGCCAGACAAAGTGATTCTACCAGTCCGACAACATCTTGGCGTTCCTTGTGCGCCTATTGTCAAGAAAAAAGATTGTGTCAAAAAAGGACAAATAATAGCCTCCAGTGACGCACCTGTGTCAAGTAATGTTCATGCAACTATTTCAGGGACCGTTGTGGATGTTTCGAACAAGCCACACCCCGGATTAGGCGAATGCTTAGCGATAACTATTGAGAGTGATGGTCTGGATCAATGGGCGGAAGGAATTCCGGTTGAGCGCGACTGGAAAGCCTTGGATGCCGATGAACTGATTACTATTATAAAAAATGCCGGCATAGTTGGTTTGGGGGGAGCAACTTTTCCGACTCATATCAAACTTCTCCCCCCAAAGGGTACCGTGATCGATACCCTGATTATTAATGGAGCTGAATGTGAACCGTTTTTAACGGCGGATCACAGGATGATGCTGGAATATACCGGGCGGCTGGTAACAGGAATTTTGATCTTAAAGAAAATTTTAGCGGTAGAAACCGCTATCATCGGGATTGAAGACAACAAAATGGATGCTGTTAAAAAAATGACGGAAGCTTTGGCCGGAACAAACATTAAGGCAGTTGCGATACCAACTCGCTATCCTCACGGCGCCGAGAAAATACTCATCAGAACTTTGACTAAGCGTGAAGTTCCCCCGGGAAAATTACCTCTCGATGTTGGCGTGGTAGTTCAAAACGTTGGTACTGCGGTTGCAGTTTGCGATGCTGTCCAAAACGGAATACCTCTTCTCGAAAGAATTGTCACCGTAAGCGGAAGCGCAATTAAGGAACCTAAAAATCTTAAACTTAGAATTGGTACCCCCTTTGCCGAGGCCATTGAGCTCTGCGGAGGATTGATTTTTGAGCCTGAAAAAATTCTCATGGGTGGTCCTTTTATGGGAATAGCGCAATATACAACCGAAGTGCCAATTATCAAAGGCGTAAACGGGATACTTGCGTTAAGTAAGGAAGATCTCAATAGCGGAATCGATACAAATTGTATTCGCTGCGGCCGCTGTGTAAGTGCCTGTCCGATGGGTTTGAACCCCAGTATGCTAAGCACTTTGGCGGATAAAGGACTTTTTGAAGAAGCAAAAGAGGAGTACCATCTGCTGGACTGTATGGAATGTGGTACTTGCTCATTTGTTTGTCCTGCCAAAAGAAAACTGGTTCACTATCTTCGATATGCCAAGGTTTCAGCCGCTAAGGGGGGTAAATAGATGAGTGTCCTGAATGAATCAGAAAAAGCCGAAAGAAGTCTTCTTAACGTATCCTCCTCACCACATATTCTATCCGCTGACTCTACCCAGAAAATTATGTGGACTGTAGTCTTGGCGTTATGTCCGGCCATAATCTTCGCTGCTTTTCACTTTGGAATGCCTGCTGTGAGAACATTGGCTCTTGGTGGTTTATCCGCTGTTTTCTTTGAAGCTTTAGTCCAAAAAATTCAGAACAAAGCTATTACAATCAGTGACGGCAGCGCCTTAATAACCGGTTTACTTTTGGCAATGTGTTTGCCTCCTGAAGTTCCGTTCTTTCTTCCTATCGTAGGTTCTTTCATTGCGATTGTGATCGCAAAACATTCCATGGGCGGGTTAGGGTTTAACATTTTTAATCCGGCTCATATTGGCAGAGCAGCCTTAATGGTTTCCTGGCCAGTGGCCATGACAGCCTGGACAAGCATGTCTCCAACAATAGATACGGTTACCAGCGCTACTCCTTTAAACGTCTTGAAACAACAGGGGTATGATGCTTTAGTCACTTCGTTTGGAAGTGCGTCGCATATGTATGAGTCCTTATTTTTGGGGCTAAGAAACGGGAGTATTGGTGAAACGTCTGTTTTATTACTTGTCTTAGGAGGATTAATACTCATCTATAAGCGCTATATTGACTGGCTCGTCCCGGTTGCGATGATTGGTACGGTTGGGCTGCTAACCTGGATATGCGGGCCCAAAGGGTTTTTTACCGGCGACCCACTCTTCCATATGATGGCCGGCGGCTTAATTATCGGTGCGTTTTTTATGATTACGGATATGGTTACAATTCCGATAACCAGAAAAGGCCAAATAATTTTTGCGGTTGGTGCCGGCGCAATAACCGTTCTGATAAGACTTGCGGGAGGTTATCCTGAGGGAGTTTGTTACTCTATTCTCTTGATGAACTGCGTGACACCATTAATTGATCGTTTTGTACAACCAGTGCGATTCGGAAGGAAGTGAGATAATATAATGGCACAGGAACATACCGGCAATAATAACAGTATATTAAAAATTGCTCTAAATCTTATCTGCGCTTGTCTTATATCCGGGCTTATAATTGCCGTCGTCTATACATTAACTGCGAGTACGGCAGCAGCGAAACAAGACGAATTGAAAGAAGACTCTCTGAAAAGTCTGGTAACAGCAGATAATTTCCAAGCAATAGAAGGTAAGCCTGAGTGGTCTGCAGCTTTGAAAGATGGCCAAACTATTGCCTACATTGTACCTGCCGAAAGCAAGGGTTATTCAGGAGCAATTAAGCTGCTTGTGGCGATTAGCCCTGATCAAAAGGTTATAAAGTATTCTATACTTGAAAGTAAGGAAACACCTGGTCTGGGTGATAAAGCCAAAGATGAACCGTTTGCCGGACAGTTTACCGGCAAGAGTGTTGAGCAGCTTGACCCACTTGAAGATGTAACAAAGACTAGTGAAAATGGGAAAATTCAGGCTATTAGCGGTTCTACGATAACATCAAGAGCAGTTACCAAAGCAGTGCAAGAAGCAGTTGAGGAAGTTACTGTTTTCGTACAAGGAGGGCAATAACATGTCTGAAATATGGAAAATATTTTCCAAAGGTTTAATTATGGAAAACCCGATATTTGTACTGGCATTAAGCCTTTGTCCCGCTTTGGCTGTAACATCTTCAGTAGCAACTGCCATAACAATGGGTCTCACCGTTATGTTTGTTTTGTCAACTAACAATGTTGTTGTTTCACTAATCAGAAAGCTTGTCAATCCTAAGGTGCGTGTCCCAATTTATATTATTTCAATTGCCACCATTGTTTCCGTTGCAAGCTTATTACTTCAGGCCTACTTCCCGCTTTTATTTAAAGAATTAGGCATTTACCTTGAACTTGTAGTTGTATTCGCCATTATTTTAGCCCGGGCGGAAGTGTTTGCCTCCAAAAATTCAGTGATTCGCTCTTTCTTTGATGGTTTTGGCATGGGTTGTGGTTTTGCTTTGGCAATGGTAATCATCGGTGCGATACGTGAATTGCTTGGGAATGGAACCATCTTAGGATTTGCTGTGATGGGAGAATCCTATCAACCGGCCTTAATAATGATTCTGCCTCCAGGCGCCTTTATTTTGATCGGATATTTAGTCGCCCTGGTCAAAATAATCAATGAGCGTTGGGAAAAACGTCAAGGAATTAGAGGTGAAGCTGCATAATGCAAGAATATTTATTACTCTTTGCTAGCGCAGTAGTTGTAAATAACTTTGTCTTAACGAGATTTTTAGGTCTTTGTATTTTCTTTGGAGTATCCAAAAATGTTAATGCTGCAGTTGGAATGGGCATGGCGGTTACTGCTGTCATGACTCTTAGTTCGATGTGTTCCTGGGTTGTCTATGATTTAGTATTGGTACCATTAAATTTAACTTTTTTAAAATTAGTCGTTTTAGTTCTGCTGATCGCTAGTTTTGTGCAGTTACTGGAAATGATCATCCGAAAATATGTCCCGGCTTTGTACAAAATGTGGGGAATTTACTTGCTTTTAATCGCAACAAATTGTGTAATTCTCGGTGTTCCGCTTATTAATATTGAATCCAGCTATTCCTTTGCCTTAAGTACCGTAAATGCTTTAGGCGCCGGAGTTGGATTTGCGTTAGCTCTTGTTTTGATGGCAAGTTTAAGGGAAAAGTTGAGACTTGCCGATGTACCCAAGTCACTTGAAGGTTTGGGAATTGCTTTTATCCTGGCAGGTTGTCTGTCATTAGCGTTTTTTGGTTTTTCAGGAATGATTAACATTTAGAAAGGAGGCGATCAGCGAATGGGTACAATGATTTCCATTCTCGCCATCATGGGCGTTATAGGAATTATCTTCGGATTTATTCTCGCCTTTGCGAATAAAAAGCTTGCCGTAGAGTTAAATCCGCTAATCCATTTGGTTGAGGATGTCTTGCCTAAAGGACAATGTGGCGCTTGCGGGTTTGCGGGGTGTCAGGCTTACGCTGAGGCGGTAGTTTTAAATAAGGATGTTTCTCCCAGTCTTTGTGTTCCGGGGAAAAAATCGGTGGCCCAAAGGGTAGCTGAACTAACTGGGAAAAAACCGGAAGAGCTTGAGCCGAGAATTGCTTATGTGAAATGCGCAAGTCCAATTGATCCTTCTTCCCAAAAATATATCTATTCAGGCCTTCAGGATTGTGTTGCGGCGAATATCTTGCATTCCGGCCCAAAAAATTGCCAATATGGTTGCCTTGGATTAGGTACATGTGTGAAACAATGTGTTTTTGGGGCGCTTGAACTCAACGCTCAGGGATTGCCGGTTGTCGATCAGGCAAAATGTACAGGATGTGGCAAGTGTGAAAGTGCCTGTCCAAAGAAGGTAATTCAAATGATTCCGCCTGACGCCCATGTTGGTGTTGTCTGTAATTCGCAGGATAAAGGGGCCGTTGCCCGCAAGATTTGTTCGGCTGCTTGTATCGGTTGCGGTTTATGCAAAAAATTATGTCCGCATGGCGCCATCGAGATTGTCAATAATCTGGCCGTCGTTAATTCACATATCTGTATAGAAAAATGCTCTCAAATGGTTTGTTTGGATAAGTGCCCAACTAAAGCAATCCAAGCATACGAACACAGCCCATTCGGAAAAGTGGCTTCCCTCTAATTGACCAAAGTCAACTGATAGTCTGGAGAGACAGCATGAGGAAAATTATCCATATATTAGCTATTTCGATGCTATTGATTTTATCAACATCCTGCGGTCAAGTTAAGCCCTACGAAACAGACGCCTTTGCTATGGGGACCGTGATCTCACAGGAAGTCTACGGTTCAAATTCTCAAAAGACCTCTGATGAAGTAATAACCAAGATAAAATATCTGGAAACACTTCTGACTATTAACGCTCCGGACGGAGATATCAACAAGCTTAATGGCAACGCCGGTAAAGGGTATGTAGAGTTGAATCCGGGAACTGTGAGCGTCTTGCAAAGTGCCCGAAAAATTTCGGGGTTAAGCGGGGGTGCTTTTGATGTAACAGTTGGACCTGTCGTTAAAGCCTGGGGTATCGGTACAGACAATCCACAGGTCCCGACGGAGGCAACCTTGAAAGATTTAGTTTCTCTGATTGATTATGCAGATATTCATCTCGATGAAGCAGGAAATATGGCATGCCTGCAAAGACCCGGCCAAATAATCGATGTGGGTGGAATCGCCAAAGGGTATGCCGGTGATGTTGCCAAAGCAATATATCAAAAAAATGGCCATAAATCTGCGTTTATTAATCTGGGCGGAAATGTTGTAGTGCTTGGCCATAAACCGGATGGAAACGCCTGGAACATTGGTATTCAAAATCCCAGATCCGAAACCGGCGAAGTCGTTGGCGCTGTTCAGGTTACGGACAAAGCGGTTGTGACCTCAGGGGATTATCAACGCTATTTTGAAAAGGATGGCAAGCGCTTTTGTCATATCATCGACCCGCAGACCGGTTATCCGGCTGAATCGGGTTTGATGAGCGTTACCATTATTGCCTCCTCGTCTGCTGAAGCTGATGGCCTATCAACGGCGTGCTTTGTCTTGGGACTCGATAAGGGATTGGACCTCGTAAAACGTTATGGCCAGGCCGAAGCGATTTTTATAACGACGAATAAAAAGATCCATTTAACCAAGGGATTGCAGGGAAATTTTCAATTAAAGGATGCAAATAATGAATATACGGTTATTCAAGAAGGGTGACCTTTTTTTATTCTTTTGTATGGTAATAATTGCCGTTCTGACGCTTGCCTGGAATACTTATTCATCGCCAAGCAGCTTCGATGCTATTACTGCAGTAATAACTCAAGACGGAAAGGTCATTAAATCCATCAATTTAAATACTGTTACTGGTCCTGCATATGTTAATATCAATAATCATGGTATCAAGCAGGTGATTGTCGCCGAAAAAGGGAAAATCCGGTTTTCGGAATCAGCTTGCCTGGATAAGATTTGTGTGAAGACCGGTTGGCTGACAAAAACAGGTGCCAAAGCCATATGTTTGCCCTCGGCAACGATCATCACCATTGTTGGCGATCGCAAGGATTTTGACAGTATTACCTACTAAACCCCTATGCTCCTCAGAGCACAAACCCTCCTGAAAATGCTATTTTCTTACAAAAGGAGAAAAATGAGTACTAAACGAAATACTGTCATAATAATTCTGGTTTGCAATGCCATTTTAATTTCTTTATTGGAATTAATTATTCCCATACCTATTCCTTTACCAGGAATCAAGCTCGGACTGGGAAATATTATTACCATCATCGCTATTGCTTTTTTGGATCTTAAGGCTGTCTTGATGATTGTTCTGCTGAGATGTATTGTTGTGGCGGTTTTGAGTAAAGGGCTGATGATGCTGGCTTTTAGCCTGTCCGGAGGCCTTTTAAGCGCCCTGATTATGTGGCTGCTTTATAAAAAACTGCTTAATATTTTCAGTATCAAAGGAATTAGCATTGCCGGCGCTATAGTACATAACACGGCACAAGTAATTGTGGCCTCACTAATACTAAAAGAGATGATCCTCTTATATTATCTTCCAATCCTCCTGGTTTCATCGGTCGTCACAGGGTTAATAACCGGGAGCATCAGCGATTTAACTGTACGTGAGATTAGGAAAAGAGGAATCCTTTCAGATTCTATCTAGTTATTTGGGGAAGTGAGTAAAGTGCTGAGTTATTTATCCGAAATTAATCTCAAAAATTCCTTATTGGCTGAATTGGATGCCGGACTAAAAGCCTGTCTGGCCCTAATTCTTACAGTTCTAGCCTCCGTCTGTGAAAAGCAAGTAAGTTTCTTCATTATTTTTCTCTATTTACTTCTGGCAACACTTTTGTTGGGTAGTAATTTTCGATTTCTTTGGAAAAACATAGTTGCTTATGGAATTATTTTTATGTTGCCCTATTCTTTCGGCCTCTTATTATCAATACTTTTTGGTTATCTTTTTTCTAATGCCCTCTTTGTTTCCGACTTAGTTATCCCAGAAACATTTTTGAGAATGCTCAAGATATTTTTTGTCTGGTATATAGGCAGCCTGTATATTTGTTCTACTCCTCTTCAAGCAATTCTGGGTATGCTCAAGAAAGTTTTTAATCCCTTGAATAGTTTGGGTGTTCCGGTATCCAAATATCTAACTATTATTATGTGTATAGTAATTCAACTTACTGAGTCCGTGAGTGAATTTCAGAATAATACCGTAGAACAGGCACGTACTATATTCAAAGAAAAGCGTATGGGTTTGAAGACCAAGCTCAAAGAGATATCAAATCTATTAGTATTTTACATTGCGAATTCTTTGCATAAAACAGAAGAGATCCAGAAACTTGTTGATCAAACAAATCCGAATAATTTTACTTATAATATTCAGATTTCCCGAAAAGAAATCTTTACATTATTTAGTTTTCTATTATTGCTTACAGTTTTGATATTCCTGGAACTATAAAACATTAATAAGTTTAATGTGGAACTATAATTGGGTCCGCCTCCAACAGGGTTAGTGCTCTCTGTATACATTATCTCTTTTTGAGAAGTGTTGACACCTTTATTCTAATGGATTAATATCAACAAGGGAAAATAACTTAATAGCTTGGAGGAAAATATTTTTGGCTACTATAAAACCTTTTAAATCGGTGAGGCCCAGGGAAGATGTTGCAAGTAAAGTAGCCGCACTCCCCTATGATGTTTATAATCGTGAAGAAGCTTTAGAAGAAGTATTAAAGGAACCTCTGTCGTTTTTGAGAGTTGATAGAGCAGAAACACAATTTGCTAAGGATTTCAACCCTTATGATGCTCAGGTCTATGAGAAAGCAAGAGATAACCTCCGGAACATGATAAATGAAGGTCTGTTAATTAAGGAAGGGCACTCCTGTTACTATGTCTATGAACTGATTATGGATGGTCGTTCTCAGACGGGTTTAGTTGGATGCGCTACGATAGAAGACTACCTGAACAATGTCATCAAAACCCATGAGAAAACGAGAGAGGACAAGGAAATCGATCGAACAATTCATGTCGATGTTTGTAATGCTCAAACCGGACCTATTTTTTTAACATATCGTTCTCGAAAAACTATAAATGAAGTTGTGGATGTGATCAAAAAGAACTCTCCCTTATACGATTTTGTAGCTCCTGATGGAGTGAGACATACGGTATGGAAAGTTGATAATGTTAACGACATAGAAACAATATCTACGGAATTTAGTAATGTCGAAAGCATCTATATAGCAGATGGGCATCATAGAACAGCTTCCGCAGTTAAGGTTGGCTTAAAAAGAAGAGCTGAAAATCCGGGGTACACTGGAGAAGAGGAATTCAACTTCTTCCTTTCGGTGCTTTTTCCACATGACCAATTGATGATTTTAGACTACAACCGTGTGGTCAAAGATTTAAATGGCTTGACTAAAGAAGAATTTTTACGTGAGGTAGCTAAAGCATTTTTAGTTGAAAAAATAGGGTCGGAACCCTATAAACCTGCAGAAAAAGCTACATTTGGGATGTATTTGGAAGGAGTATGGTATAAGTTAACAGTAAAAAAGGAGATCCGTTCCAATGATCCTGTAGAGGGACTGGATGTATCATTGCTTCAAAATCATTTACTCACTTCAGTTCTAAATATCCAAGACATAAGAATGGATAAAAGAATCGACTTTGTCGGTGGAATACGAGGACTTAAAGAACTTGAAAAAAGAGTCAATCGTGATATGAAGGTTGCCTTTTCCATGTATCCAACTTCAATAAATGAGTTGTTTGATGTATCCGATGCAGGTAGATTAATGCCCCCGAAGTCTACTTGGTTTGAACCTAAGCTTAGAAGTGGATTGTTCATTCATGAGTTAAAGTGATCCTTAAGATTACTTTGTGGGTTCCAAGGGCTTTGTGCATCCTAGGAAGACATTCTCCTGTCCAGATCGAGCCCGTACTCAGACTCTGTTAAGCGGGCTTTTATCTCAAGTATGCTCGCTAGTCTTCTATCATCCGATTCCCTACCCGTTTTTCCTCTGAACTCGATGTTATTTATTTCAATAGTTTCTTGTTCTCTATTATTCTGAACGTAAAAGTTATAGTAAAAGAAAAGAGAACCGATTACAGCAAAGAAGATTGCCAAAACAAAATACCCCGTTGCCAAAAATACATTAGTAGTATAGTCGTAAGTATTTACATATTCTGTAACGGCGTTCTTAAGGACCGTAATTTTCGAAAATCCCATTCCATAGAACAATAACGAGGAAAGATAACAAATAGCTGTTGCTTTTGGCATTATTACACCTCCATTATAATCAAGACGACGCTATTAAATGATCTAAGATAAACGTAATCAGAGCATATGTTTTATATTCTACCCACCTCGCAGTACATATATTTGGCTAATTTCCGAACCTATGTTCTTATTATAACTGCTGACTGTGTAAATTACAATATAAACTTTATGAACTTTCAGTTCACAGGGAGGTATGAAAATTAATTTTAAGCAACACAAATAGGGGTACAGAGTACCCCTAAAAATAGCCACAAGAAAGAGGTCTCCATCAATTTGGATCAAAGACCTCTTGGTTTTGTTATTAGGACGTAATTAATGTCTGTTCTCCTCCCAATGCTATTTATTTATTTGGCAAATCGGTCCGGATGGAATAAATTAAGGTCGATTCGCTCAGTTCCGCCGTTCAAAATCAGATCTGCTACGATGCATCCGATAGCGGGAGCGTGCATAAAGCCATGCCCGCTGCACCCGTTAGCCAAAATAAGTCCGTTTAAGCCTGGAGCTTCGCCGATAATCGGCAGAAAATCAGGTGTTTGTTCGCAAATCCCCGTATAAGTGCGCAACCATTTGATATCAATGGCGGAAGGAATTGTATCAATTGCGGCCAGAAAAAAATCTTCAGCCCTGGATTTATCAACCGCGTCTTCCAGTCCTGGCCAAGTGTATTTATCTGTTCCCCCCAATAAAACCACCTTGGCGCTGACTTCCTGATGCAAATAGAAACCGGAAGCCAAATCCATAATCAAGGGCGTAACCGGCGGCACACCTCTGGGGTTGGTACAGACGTAGACCTGGCGACGAAAGGGCTGCACAGGAAGCGTAATCCCCGCCATTGCCGCAAACTGGGCAGCATACGGACCGGCGGCATTTACTATAATTGGGCTCCACATAGTCCCTTGCTTGGTTTCAATGCCTTTTATTCTATCTCCATCGATGATGATTTTCGTTGCTTCCCGTCCAAAATGAACGGTGGCGCCTTTTCGACGCACCGCAGAATATAAGCCAGCCAGAACAGCATACGGATCAGCATAGGCATCCCACGGACAATATGTTCCGCCCAGGAAGCGGTCTCTGCGGAGGTATGGGAAATTCTCCCGCAATTCTTCCTGTTTCAGGAGCTTCATCGGTATGCCCTCAGCCTCGGCTTGTTCACTTGTCACTTGAAGTTGATTCCACAAGCCCTCATGAGCGGCCAGCATTAAGCCCCCCTTTTCCAGATACCAAATTGGGGTATCAAAAGCGGACTCAAAATTTCGAAAGAAATCCCTGCTGAGTAAACTCAGACGCCGGAGCAGGGGACTGCTGAATTGGTAGCGGATACTGCCGGTTCCTTTGCCGGTGGAACCCAGCCCCAGTATTTTTTCCTTTTCCAATATTGTTACCGATAGTTGGGGATCCGCCTCCAGAATGTGATAAGCAATGCTTAATCCAATAATACCTGCGCCAATGATTATGATATCCGATTTAAGCTGCTTACTGCTTATGTGCATTAAGTTTTCCACCTGCATTATCTTATTTTTCAGTTCCGTTTCCAACTACTTGGGTACAGGTACAGGTACAGGTATATAAGATGTACTTAATTCTGTCGATTCCTGGTAGTGTTCACCATCCTGGACATGGTGAATATCACGATGGAAGTTCATCGTGCTTCATGAAATTATTAACAACAGCTGTCTCCGCCGCCGTCCGAACAACCGCAGCTTGGTTCTGTTCCCGTCAGCCAGCCCTTAATGATACCGGCGGCACAACCCACACCGGGCTTAACCTCCAGGGCATTAAACGGGCAGTTTTTAGCGCAGGCGCCACATTCCATACAGCCGTCTTTATCAAAAATAACCGTTTTTCTGTTTTCTATGAGAAACACATTATGCGGACAAACCTCAATGCACCTGCCACAGCCCGTACATTGCTCTGACTTCAAATTCAACGTGGACACATTTTTAAAATATCTATTCCTCATTAAATAACAACTCCTTTAAGTTCAAAAAAATTGTTAAGCAAAATCAGGATTATTCCTAAGGCTATCGAGATAATTATCAGTGGAAGAGCTATTTTCATCTCTTTCAAGACGCCTGAAAAGGAAGTAAATGTTGAAGCACCTGTAAAGTTCATCGCCAAAAAAGCAGCTACGGAAGGAAGAATCAGTAAATATCCCAGCACTCTCCAAATGCTATTCTGGGGAACGGTTATCCATCCATTCCATCCATTCCATCCATTCCATCCATTAAGCATATAAACAACGATCACCCAAATAAATCCCAATAACCACCCTTTCCACGCGAAAGCTTTGCCTGGAATCCACGGCAGCAAAACCGGGGTTAAAACACATCCTACAATGACTGCACCCATATAGGCATAAAAATCAACGCTTCCGAAAGGCCCCAGACCAAGGAGATTTAATAAAAAGAGTACCCCAAAAATCATCAGGGAAGCTTTGCAGGCACCGACTAATTCTATTGGCGTCAAAACCAAGCGATCATAGGCACTAAACCTGACCGTCCGCATTTCTGCAGTAGCTTTCATTCCCGTATTGATAAACTCTTTGATATCCTTGGCCCTCACCGGTCCATAAACCACTTTAAAACCGGAAAACTTGGCAACCAAATGGGCACTTATCCCCGGTGCGCCCAATTGTGGTACGATAACTGTTTTGTGAGACACAAACTTCTCCAATTGTACTATAGCAATCCGGTTGAGAAGCTCTTGGGTCCCAAAGGTTCCCTTTCCGGCAGCACACCATACATTTATGCCCTTGGTATCCAGCACTAAAATCCAGGCGTTTAAGCCATTCAATTCTTTTCTTAAACTATCAAAGCTCATTTTATAATTAGCTGAAACCAGGACAAGAGAATTACTATCTGGTTTCCCCACCCTATAAAGACCAGGTTCCACAATATAGTTCATTCTGTTAATTCCCCAACGAGCTTTCCAACTACCTAAAACATCACTAAACGTCAATTCAGCTGAGGTTTGCATCACTTTCAATTCCCTGATGGTTATTTCCATATCGGCACCTCTTCTAATGATATAGACACTAAAATTGGTTATTTAGCACTCTTTCCTTAAGCTCTAAAATTTTACGTTCTATTGTCCTGGCCGTTTTTTGAAATTCATCATCACTTTTTCCTGTTGGATCTCCCAGACCCCAATCCTCTCTGTACTTGCACGGCAAATAAGGACAATTTACATTACATCCCATAGTTATTACAATATCAGGCTGTGGTATATCAGAAATAAGCTTTGAAAACTGCGTCTTTTCCATATCAATATCATAAAGTTGTTTGATTATCCTAACCGCATCCTTGTTAATATAAGGTTTTGTTTCAGTACCCGCTGAGTATGATTCAAAGACATTTGCTGCTAGCTTCTTTCCTAAGGCTTCAGCGATCTGTGAACGGCAAGAGTTGTGTACACAAACAAAGGCTACCTTTGCTTTATTCATTAAATGTTCACCTCTACATGACAATTACAATTATTATCCGACATTCTTATACATTGTTCATTATTAGATTTAATCTTTCCTAAAAACTCAGTGATATTTTCAATAACAGCACCATTAATACGATAATACATCCATGCCCCTTCACGCCTTCCATCAACAATCCCGCTATCGCACAGAATCCTCATATGATATGATAAAGTTGGTTGGGTAATCTTGAAATTATCCAATAGTTGACAGGCACACTTTTCGCCGTCAGAAAGTAAGTCTACTATGTTCAGACGTGTCTGATCGGCTATTGCCTTAAATAATAAAACATATTCTGCATAACTATACTTCATAAAAACCTCCGAAATCTTTTTGAAGCAGATATAGATTACTGTCTATATCCATATTATAATCGTTATATAGATAACTGTCTATATAGCGGTTGTTCACAAAACCATGATCTTTTGCGATCATGTTTTGTTTTGTCCGTAAGTCAAATAAGTCTTGAATTCCGGGCAAGGAGGAATCCCAACCTCTTTGTCGAAACTAATAATAGTTGAACTATAGAGCAATAATAATGAAGAATAGGAGTATCGAGATTAAATGGGAAAACTTAATTTTCGGTTTAGTATTTTTAGTATCGTTCTTTGTCTGGCCATCGTTGTTTCCGGTTGCGCCGCAACTAAGGCCCCGGAAAATAATCAACCAGCTAAAAGCGTCGGGAAAACGGTTAAAATTGGGGTGTTGCCCATTGAGGATAACTTGCCGTTCTATGTTGCCGAAAAAGATGGCCTCTATGCCAAAGAAGGAGTTCAAGTAGAACTCATCACCTTTGCGAGTGCCCTGGAGCGGGATACAGCATTGCAAGCAGGACAAATTGACGGAGAAGTTGCGGATTTGATAGCCGTGGCTTTGTTAAAGAAAGTCGGAACCGAGGTGAAGATTGCTTCGATCGGGCTTGGAGCAACTCCTCAAGAAGGACGTTTTGCGATTTTATCCTCACCCAAGTCGAGTATTAAAGACATGGCAGGATTAAAAGGAGCGACCCTGGGGATATCGCAGAACTCGATCATCGACTATGTAAGCGATCAAATGCTTCTGGATCACGGAGTTCTGCTCAGCGATGTGAAGAAGATGTCGATCCCTAAAATGCCTGTTCGTACAGATATGTTACTATCGGACCAGATCAATGCCGCTTGCCTTCCTGATCCTCTGGCTTCCCTGGCTCAAGCCAAGGGAGCCCATCTGATTATTGATGATACGTACCGGAATATTTCCCAGACCGTTTTCATATTTCGGACCGGTAGTATTCAGGAGAATCCTGCTGGAATTATAGCTGCCGTAAAAGCTTATGGATCCGCCGGACAAGCGTTAAATAACAATCCCGATCAATATCGCAGTCTTTTTTTCGAAAAAACCCAAATCCCTGCTGAGTTAAAGGAAAGCTATAAAATGCCTACCTTTTCGAAGCTTCAGCTTCCAACAGAGAAAGAAATCAATGGTATTATGAAATGGATGGTTGAGAAGAAGCTCCTTCCCCAAGCTTACAGCTATCAAGATTTAGTAGATTCCAATATAAGGGGAGAATAACCTGTGATTGAAGTTTCTCATTGTGATCTGGCTTATGTTCAAGGAGCGTCACAGGTCAAGGTCTATGACGATTTTAGCTTGAAAGTTGAACAAGGAGAAAGCTTAGTTTTAATAGGCGCGTCAGGCTGCGGCAAGAGCACCCTCCTTTATCTCTTAGCCGGGTTATTGCAACCAACAGGCGGGGAGATCAGAATTTGGGATGAGCCGGTGAAAGGTACCCGGCGGAAAACAGCCTTTATTCTGCAGGAATATGGGCTCTTTCCCTGGCTTAATGTGGAGCAAAATGTTAGTTTAGGTTTGCGGGTTCGGCATATGCCTAAGCGGATGTATCATGGAACAGTCGAAGAAATGCTCCACAAAATGGGCTTGTGGGAAGTGAAGAATCATTTTCCCAGTCAGTTGAGCGGAGGGCAAAGACAAAGAGTGGCTTTGGCCCGGGCGTTAACCTTACAACCGGATTTGCTCTTAATGGATGAACCTTTGTCAGCCCTCGATGCCTTGACCCGTGAACGACTGCAAAAACTATTATTAGAAATCTGGCAGGAACAGAAGTTAACAACTGTTTTAGTAACTCACAGTATTGAAGAGGCTGTTTTTCTAGGCAGTCGCATCTTAGTGCTGGCGGATGGCCGCCCCACTCAAGTCATGGGCGAAATACTTAATCCTCTTGTTGCGCAAAATGACTATCGTCAGACATCGGAATTTTTCCAGAAGACGAGATATGTCCGTTCTCTCCTGGAAGGGGGGACGGTTGGATGAGCCGGCAAGGAAGAGAATTTCCGGGACAGTTCTTTGGATATTTGGGAGCTGCTTTATTTTTGTTAATACTCTGGCTGTATGCCGCCTGGAGCTTTAATACGCCCCTGTTACCGACACCTCAGGCAGCTATATGCGCCACCTCTCGCTTGCTGTTCGAAGCGGACCTCGGGAGACACCTTTGGGTCAGCACGTATCGAGTCGTCCTATCTACGTTACTCTCGTTACTGATTGGTCTTCCCCTCGGATTGATTATGGGATATGAACGGCGGATTGACAGGTTCCTGGCCCCTTTGGTTTATATAATCTATCCCATCCCAAAGATTGTCTTTCTCCCATTGATCCTCTTGTTTCTCGGACTTGAAGATCGCTCGAAGATTTTCCTCATTACATTGATCGTCTGTTTTCAAATATTAGTTACAACACGCGATGCTGTTCGCAAAGTAACGGCTGAAACGGTTTCTTCCCTACGTTCTCTGGGCGGAAACCGAGCTCAAGTCTACCGGTACGTGCTCTTGCCGGCAAGTTTGCCCGATATTCTGACTTCTCTTCGCCTGAGTATGGGGACAGCGATTGCTGTTTTGTTCTTTGCCGAGTCGTTTGCTACAACCGAGGGATTAGGTTATTTCATTATGGATTCGTGGAGCCGGGCGGCTCCGGATGAGATGTTTGCCGGAATCATTATGATGGCTCTACTGGGGGTCAGTTTATTTATTGTCGTGGATCTCTTGGAAACGACCCTTTGCCGTTGGCAGCATCTCAAGGGGAACTGAACGAACGCATTAACCAATATTACAGTAAGCACATGTTTTCGAGAAAGTCTGGTTAAAGTAATAATGAAGTTCCATTATCAAGGAGGACCATCGATGGATAAATTGGATAAGTTACTCGATGCACAGGAAAAGACCGAACAAAATAACAAAAAGCAAGGTAAAAGGCAACCAAACAAAAAGTTACCTAATAAGCAACACAGTACTAATAAATAACCCTGCCGGAAACCATGATCTTTGGAAGGTCATGGTTCTTTTATGTTTCAGTGGGCCTTCAGAATGCATTGGAACCTATCAAAATAAGCAGGAAAATTGTTACTTTATAGCGAAGAATAATAGGATCGAATAACGATTGGATAATTCATAGGCAGAATGTAATGGGGGTAATGATGGCTACTAAAGAACTTAGTCAAGTTAACTTGGATTCATATCTGGATAAGCTCTATGAAAACTTGCAAAGGTGTGGAGACAAGCTGAATGCCCGGATTCTCAACACCCTTAAATTAAAACTCGAACGCCAGGAAGTTGCTGTAGCCTGCTATGGTTATGTCTCTTCAGGCAAATCCAGGTTATTAAACGTGTTAATAGGTGAGGATAACCTCCTGCCGGTAAGTCCACTGTCTTCAAGTAAGAATTCCGTGTACATCAGACCGGGTAAATCATTAAATATAGGGATATGGCCAAAGTACAAGCCCCCTACCAGGGTTGCTTTACCGGAGCGTGAGCAGTTCCATGCGTTATGTCAGGATCCAAAATTGGAATGCCTGAAGCTTTTTTGGGCAACTCCGGAGGGCCTAAGTTTGATTGACACCCCTGGAATTGATTCCATTGAGAGCGGGCATGAGCAGGCGGCAAATCCCCTCCTGCTCTTGGCGGATGTGGTGATTTACGTAACGGATTACAATCATGTTGAATCTCAGGTGAATTTCAGTTTTTTGAAAACCCTGCAAGCTCGTGAAATTCCCTACGTACTGATCGTTAATCAAATAGATAAACATGTTGACTTGGAGCTTTCTCTGGCCGATTTTTATACTAAGCTAACCCAGGGCTTGAAACAATGGGACTTGAAACCACTAAGAGTATATTTTACCAGTCTGACAGAGGATAAATCCCCCGCTTGCCAATTGGAGCAGTTGGAAAAAATGTTAACTGCGTTGCGCTCAGGAGGAGCGAAACTTGTAATTTCAACGGTCATCCGCTCTGTACGTCAGGTACTACAGCGCCATAGCAGCTTTTTCTCTGAACAGCAAGAGGTTCTGCGTGAACCTCATCTTTGGGTCAGAGAACAAGCCATTAATGAGCAGGAAGTCTTGTTTGCTTTTCAGGATCTGGAAAAGCAAATCCGGATGTTAACCGCTTTGGCAGAAACCATCGATTCTGAAATTATGACAGAGGTAAACCAGCTCTTGGAAAATGCTCGTTTGTTTAGTTATGAAACGCGGGAACTGGCCAAACATGTGCTTAGTTCCAGACAGCCCGGTTTTAAAGCCGGTTTTTTTGCCAGTTCAGCTAAAACGAAATCCGAGCAGGAGCAACGCCTTAACAAACTTTTTACGGAACTGGCAACCCGCTCAGAAGCAAACATAACCTGGCATTTGCGCAAAATATTAGCGGAAATACCTGCTCGCTATGACCTGCCGGCAGAAAGCTACGTCGATCAGGTATCTCAAATGAACGTATCGTTTGAACCTGAACTTTTGCTTCAAACAATACGTCCCGGGGCTATGGTTTCCGGAGAATATGTCATGAACTATACCAACGACTTAGACGTTGCCCTCAAATCCGTTTATCGGCAAAGCGGTAAAAAGTGGATCGAACGCGCTCAGGAAGCCGCAAATCAAAAAACCCACCGGGAATTACCGAGCCTTCAGGAACAATTAGAGGACCACAGACGGATGCTTGGCTCACTAGCGGAATTAAATAGACTTGATGTGCTCCACAACAATCATATGGCGGAACTGCTAACCTTCTGGGAGCAGGCATCTTCGCAATTTACGGAAGATCGTCTCTGGACAGACGATAAACTACCTGACTCGAACAGGGATCAAGCTTTAAAGGCAAGTCGTCAGCAGGCGGATCGTCAAAAAGGATATATGGGGCTGCGGGGGAATATCAATTCTTCCCAAAGCGAATTTCCCGGGTTAAAAAATAAAACCTCAGCTGCAACGGTGCGAAGGGGACACCCGAAACTATGGGAAACTGTCCAGGATTTAACGATCTGCTCTGATTTAGTAGCCCCTTTACCAGGTTTTAGTTTAAGGGTAAAATCTCTCCGTCAAAGGATTGCCCGCTTAGAAAATAATTTATTTACAGTCGCCCTTTTCGGTGCTTTTAGCGCGGGAAAATCCTCCCTGGCTAACGCTCTGCTTGGAGATTCAGTGCTTCCGGTTTCTCCGAATCCCACGACTGCCACTATCAATAAAATTTTACCCCCAACTGACCGATATCCTCATGGCACTACCAAAGTAAAATTAAAGAGTCTTCCTGATCTGACCACTGATGTGCTATCGTCCTTAGCGGTATTTGGGTTAACCGCAACAGACTTAACCCAAGCTTTACGCCAAATTCCCGGCTTAGACACCCAGGATGTCCCGCTCGAAGCAAAACCATACTTGAGTTTTCTCAAGGCTGTTGCGCGCGATCAATCCTCTTTACTGGAGCACTTAGGCGAAGAGCTAACCGTCGATTTTCTTGATTTCCGTGATTTTGTCGTTTCAGAGGATAGGGCTTGTTTTGTGGAAGGCATTGAGCTGTACTTTTCCTGCCCGTTAACAGAACTAGGGGTAGTACTGGTGGATACGCCCGGATCTAATTCCACGAATGTCCGCCATACCAATATTGCTTTTGATTATATTAAAAATGCCGATGCCGTACTATTTGTCACTTACTATAACAATCCTTTCTGTAAGGCGGATGCCCAATTTCTTTCCCAATTGGGTAAAGTTAAAGACACCTTCGAAATGGACAAGCTCTTTTTCATTGTCAATGCCTCGGATTTGGCCCAAACGCCTGAGGAATTAACTCTGGTCCTTAAACACGTCGAACAAAATTTACGAACCAGTGATATTATTCGGCCACGGCTCTTCCCGGTTTCCAGTCAGTTGGCTCTTTTGGTAAAGCTGGCTGCTGAGGGAAACCTTCAGCCTGAGGAAGAGCAGCTTTATCGCCGACGCCTTAAGCTAAGTCCGCAAGAGAGTCTTCCGGAACCGGAAAAGGCGCTCTTTGCTTCCGGGCTAAAACTCTTTGAAACAAGTTTCTATACCTTTATCGAAGAAGAGTTGATCAACTTAGCGGTAGAATCTGCTAACAAGGAAATTCAAAGGATCTTACAGTCGGTGAATGGCTTATTGGAAGCAGCCCAATCCGATGCTTCTCAAAAAGCGAGAAAACTGCAGGGTTACCGAAATCTTGAACAAACGATTCTTTCAGGTTTAGAACAGATTTCTCTTTTAGCGGAGGAAAGTTACATTGCCCAAGAGATTGACGAACTTATTTATTATGTTAATCAAAGACTCTCCTATCGTTATTCCGGTCTGTTTGACCGAGACTTTTTTATCCTAAAGAAGCCAAAAGAGGAGCAGCCTAAGCTTGCTGTTCAGCAATGTATTGGGGACTTTCTCCAGGACATTGAAGTTGAACTGGTCCAGGAGATCCATGCTACCTCCCTTAGAATGGAGAGATTTGTGCAAAAAACCCTGGACCTTGTTTTAAATAAGTATGCCGCCTTTGTCAGCCAATCTGATCAACAGTGCAGTTTGCCAAACGAGCACAAAATTCCTTCCCAGGAAGAGCCTGGAACGCCTGTTCTAAACTGGGATACCAACTCTCTTTCTAAAACGGCCGATCTCTATAAAAATCCTAAAGACTGGGTCGAGGGGCAAGGTCGGGCTAAAATGCTGGATACGATTATGCAGCTGATCCAGCCCAAAATTAAGGCTTGGCTAAATGAATGCAGTAATACCCATAAAGAATTTTGGCAGGAATTGTTTGAGCTTGAATGCCAAAAGCTTAGAGAGCAAGCTTTTTTGGAAGTATCCGGCTATTACTCCAGGTTAGCCACAGCCCTGGCGGATGGCTATGACGTAAACTACCTGGAACAAGTTCAAACAGAATTGGCCGGATTGGCTAACATTAAAAAAGTCTAATTTCTTACACGCCTCATTTTTATTTCTTTCATTTCAAAGAAGAGAAATGCAGCTGTCAACACCACAGCCAAAGAATCTGCAATCGGCGCCGTTATCCAAACTCCTTCTATTCCATATAAATTAGGCAAAATGAGTAAGAGTGGAATGAAGATGAGCACCTGTCTTGATAGGCTGAGAATCGTTGATTGAACAGGTTTGCCCACGGCTTGGAAATAATTTGCGCCAATGATCTGAAATCCGACGATTGGAAGAACGGCAAGAAAGGTAACCAGAGCGTGCACGGTCAATTGCGTCAGGGCAGTATCTCCTTTGCTAAAGAGTTCTACGATTGGGGTAGCAGCGGTTCGAACGATGATATAACCCACGGAAGCTATGGCCGTACCGGCAATCGTTCCTTTTATTAATGTTTCTTTCACTCGCTCATAAAGCTGAGCGCCGTAATTAAACCCAATCAGAGGCTGAGCTCCCTGACTGATTCCGACAATTGGCATTATGAGGAACATTGCCAAACTCATGAGAATACCTACAGCTGAAAGGGCTATATCTCCGCCATAAGCCATAAGGGTTTTGTTTAAGATCGTTTGCTGAACACTATTGGCTATTTGCATCGCAAAAGGAGCAAAGCCTATCGTAACGATCCTCACAACAATCGGAACTTGGAGTTTCAGGTTTTTGAGTCTAATTTTAATCTTACTTCGACCTGTATAGAAATAACTGAACACCCAAACCGCCGAAACAGTTTGCCCCGTGATAGTTGCCAAGGCTGAGCCTTTGATACCCCACCCCAGGTTAAAGATAAATACATAGTTTAAGATAATATTGATTACAGCGCCAATGATTTGGGTTATCATAGCAAACCGAGGATTCCCTTCGGCCCGGATGAAGTTATTTGTCCCATAGGAAAGCGCTCCAGGGACTGCCCCAATCATGATAATATGGATATAATCCCGGGCATAAGGTAAAACCTCTGAACTGGCGCCAAACAGCCTTAAGATCGGCTCAGAAAAGAGGAAATAGACGCCGGAAAGCATTAAAGGCAATAAGATTAATAAGAGGGTAGCGTTACCTGCAATTCTCTCTACTTCTTCTTGTTTCTGTTCCCCAAGACGGATCGAAATCAAGGCGGTCGCGCCAATGCCAATCAGCATGGCTACAGCAAATAATATAATCATAATCGGGAGAGCTACAGTGGTGGCGGCAATTCCTATGGAACCCACGCCTCGCCCCACAAAGATTCGGGCTATAATAATATAAAAGGCATTCACTAACATGCCAATAATTGCGGGTAAGGAAAATTCCCAGAGCAGACCGCCAATATTTCCATTACGCATATCTAAACTTTTCATTATATAAGTTCTTCTCTCTTCTTCCTTTTGGGATACTATAATAATCTAAACTGGGATGGTGTCATTATCCCCTGTATTTAATAGCTAATCCTTTTAAGAAATTTCTAGCGTATTTATCTCCACACTCTTTATAATTCTTATGTCCTTCTTTTCTTAGCAGAGCGCTTAATTCTCCTTTTGTTACCATAACCCCTGTTTTTTCAAATATATCAATCATATCATCACTTGTTAGTGATAACGCAATTTTCAATTTCTTAAGCAGCATATTATTAGGATTGTTAGGATTCTTATTCTTTAGAACCGGTCTTTCAGCTTGTCCCGGTTTTGGATCTTGTTTTCCTCTTTTAAATATAATAAAGCCATTTAAAAATGACTCCAGCGTACTATTATTACACTTTATATTTTCTTCCTTTGCTTCTATTTTGTCATGATCGTCAGCTTCATTATTGTAACGGTAAGTGTCTTTTGATTTGATGAGCAGCTTCCTCACAATTTCTCGTGATAGTTCAACGCCGCCAAGTTTAAATATCTCTACCATATCCGGATCCCTGATATCCAGTGCATATCTTAATCTAATTAATATATCATTATTATCCATCTATAATCCTCCTAAATCTTTCTTATGCTATACTTATATTATAGCATGAACATTTCAAGGTGGCAGGGTCACCGATATGCACGCTTGAGCCCAGTAGGTATTGGCAATTTCTCCTAAGAGAGATTGCAGCTATAATATCCTTCAACTTTGCAGCGGGTAGTATTAAGATGAGGTTATTTGATTATTAATGGAGGCAAAACGGTGATAGCAGAAGTATACCCAAATATATTCAAGAATGAAATAGTCCTGCCCAGAAACCCCTTAAAAGCCATCAACAGCTACATCATAACATCCGAAAACAGGAATTTAATTATCGATACGGGCTTTAATACAGCAACCTGTCAGGCTCAGTTAATGAGCGGTCTGGAAGAACTAACCATTGCTCTCAATAAAACCGATCTCTTTATTACTCATATGCATACCGACCACTCCGGTCTTGCTCCAATCCTGAAAAAACACGGCGTACAGGCAATCTATTTTAGTCAGCTGGATGGGGATTTGTTTAATAATATCTCCCGAAAAGGGAATTTTGTTCAAACCATCCAAACGCATAACAAAATATATAATCTGACAAGCAACAACCCTTTTGGCAAAGATTTTGGGGACGTGCAGATCGAACCGCTGGAATTCATCCCGTTATCTGAGGGAAACGAAATAGTCATAGGGGATTATTGCTTTGAAGTTGTGGATATTCCCGGTCATTCTCCGGGACATATCGGCTTGTATGAAAGAAAACACAGGCTGTTTTTTTGTGGGGACCATATCTTAGATGAAATTACTCCTAATATATCATTCTGGGGATTTGGACAGGATATTTTGGCTACATATTTAAATAGCCTCCAGAAGGTGTACGAGTATGAAATTAATTACTTATTTACTGGACACAGAAAAGTTCTTAGGGAGCACCGGAAAAGAATCATTGAGCTCTTTGACCACCATGAAAAACGCCTCAAAGAAGTTTTAACTATTTTGAAAGATAGTGCAAAGACAGTCGGCGAAGTGGCTCCTCATATGCACTGGGATATTGGCAATCTAAGGTGGGATGATTTTCCAAACTCACAAAAGTGGTTTGCCTCTGGGGAAGCCCTGTCTCATTTAGAACATTTATTCCATACCGGACTCGTTGGCCGAAGCGATAGGAATGGGATGTTTTTTTATGGGATTATATGAATTGCTATTCGATAATTTTCCGGAAATATCGTACATTCTCAATTAGTTGCGGACCATGCATAAAAAGCCCTCCGCCAACCAAAAAGATGACATCCTTCCCGTAGATTTTAAGTGATTCGGGAATACTTGATAAACTCATGCCCCCGGCAGGGCAAGGGAAAATCGTTTTAAGAATTCCCATGGGCATAGCTGTTCCACGAACAATGCCTTCACATTCTTCGCGACTAAAAGAAAAACGTCCTCCAAAGTTTGGGAATATGGTTCCATCGCCACCGGCCAGTCGCACGATTTGACCAAATAAAGCATGATGGGAAATCCCACTTTGATTTAAGACATAACTTCCTTGGAAGGCAGGGTGACTAATTATTGGAAGCCCTAAACTCTCATCTTCTGCAATTTCACGCATAAGATCTAACCCCGTTAAACCTGGGGAAATCAAATATCCACCCGCTCCAAGGTCCTTGGCGAGTTTCGCTCGCCCTTTTATTTCAGAAAAAGGTGCTGTGATATTAGGCATATAGATAGAATGACGCCCCGTCTCCCAATTGGCTCTTTGAACTGCCTCGGCACAAAGTTTTACTCGTTCTTCAAAGGGACAGAAGGCCTGGTTTGATAGGCCATGGTCATCCTTAATAATATCTATACCCCCAAGGGCAAATGTATAGGCTAGTTCCGCTAACTCTTTCGAACCAAGCCCCATAGGTTTAAGTGCTGTAAAGAGAAGGGGACGCTCCTGTACGTCAAGAAGTTCTCTTAAACCATTCCGACCAAAGCGGGGGCCCTTAAAGCATTTGAGTAAAGACTCGGGGAGTTCTAAATGCTCCACACGAATATTGGGTTTTATACTGATATTGCCAAATACGACGTTAAGGAGTTGGGTAAGCTCTCCGGCAGCAGTAGCCACGGCATAGGAAATTACAGATTCATATTGATTCTCCCCACAAGCTGCGAAGGATTCTATGCGACCCAAAATATGTTCCCGAATTATTCCGTCAGGCACGAGTTCGTCAGGAAACTCCACTGTTTGCTCAAGACAAATATCTTTTGCTTTTGCATAGGCCTCATTTTCAGCACCCCACAATCGGTAGGTCACCAAAAACCTTTCACAAGGCAAGGTGAGTTGTGAACTACCAGAAAAAAACATAACTCTTCCTCCAATCAAAGCGCTTCCGGCTTAGCTGAACTATGCACCGCAGCCACAAAAGCTTCGGCCAGTTCTGCCTCTTTAATCCCGAAGTTCGCACCGAGTAAATTTTCCACTGTTGCAATAAGGGATAGAGCATCGAGACCATACTCTGTCATAAGATATTTTTTACTTGCACCATGAACAAAGGTATCTTTCAGGCCAATTCTTACGAGCCGTTTTCCAATTCCCGCTTCGGCTATCTTTTCAGCTATTATGGTACCCAAACCGCCGATAATTGAGTGATTTTCCATGGTTATTACGCCATATTTAGATTGTTCGATAGCCTCAAGAACAGTTGGATCGTCAAAGGGTTTTAAGGTAGTAATATGCATGTGCTGAATAGCTACCCCCTGAGTCTGGAGAGCTTGAAGCGCACGAATCGCTTCTTCGGTACAGATTCCGCTTGAAAGCACGACAAGATCTTTTCCAAGCGAAAGAGTCCGGGCTTTGCCAAATTGCATCGGTTCAGTTGAAGGAAACAAGCGGGGAATTTCGCCGCGGAGGATGCGGATATAAACCGGTCCATGAATAGCCTGGGCTACATCAAGTACCGACTCGACATCTGTCGCATCTCCACATTCCAGAATGGTCATATTCGGCAGGGAGCGCATCACCGAGATATCTTCAATCGCCTGGTGAGTTGCCCCGCCTGGAGTCATGATTCCAGGTAAGAAACCAAACATTTTCACAGGCAGTTTTGGATAGGCAACAGACATAGCTATCTGGTCATAAGCCCGACGATAAATAAAGACTGCAAAGGTATGCACAAAGGGAATATAACCTTCGCGGGCTAACCCCCCGGCAAAACTCAACATATTTTGCTCAGCGATTCCCATCGAAAAAAACCGCTCGGGATAGGTATCTCTAAAATCATCAATTTCAACTGAACTTGTCAAGTCAGCGGATAAAACGACGACCTCGGGTTTGTCCTTAGCCCATGTTATCAAATTCTTTGCATGAACCTTTGATAGGATCTCCATTACGGTTTTTCCTCCTTGAATAATTGTTCGAAAGCTAATTGATAGGCTTTCTTTTCCTCTTCACTCGAAAAACGAACGTAGTGAAGTTTGGGGACTCTTTTTTCAAGGAGCGGAATCCCTCTACAGGGGTCTGTGTCACATAAAATAAAGATGGGCCGTCCATCGGATTCAAGTTGTCCGAGTTCTGTCAAGGCTGCCACATCGTGACCATTCACCCGGTAAACTCTTGCCCCAAAAGCTTCGAGCCGTTGATCGAAGGGTTCTATATTCATAACTGTGGTCATTAAACCATCACACTGGTAGCCGTTGATATCCACATAAATGAGCATGTTTCCAAGCTTATGAAAAGACATCGCCTGCACGGCTTCCCAGAATTGCCCCGCTTGGCACTCACCGTCGGACATAAATAAAACGACCCTACCGGATTCATTTTTCAATTTCCGAGCCAGAGCGATACCCGCCGCTTGGCTGATTCCCTGACCAAGGGAACCGGTCATGATTTCCATACCAGGCGAATGTTCAGCCCCAATCATTTCGACGACACTGCCATCCTGATTAAACTGATCAAGGCCTGATTGGGCCATACGCCCCACTTCAATCAGAGCCGCATAAAGTACGAGCGAGTATTGGGAAGGGGAAAGGAAGAAGCGATCATACTCTTCGGACTTTGGACCGTTATAGTTTGCTCCCGTAAAATATTTAGAATTGTTCGCTCCAGGCACACCCGGGAATTGTGCCGGAACGATAGGACGTTCAACTTTTCCTAATTTAAGTACGCTTAAATACAATGCAGCGAATATCTCCGCAGAGGAGCAAGCTTGACTGAGATACCCTCCGTTGTTTTTGAGGGTATGGTCCATCACGCGTCGCCGGATTCGATCGGCTACCCTGTAGATTTCATCATGATGTAAAGGACTTTCCTTCGGGTTCATCTTGACATCTGCCCCACTTTCCCCAAAATATTGATACAAACTATGGGTGAATGAATCAAAGTTGTCCAGTCCAAAAATACAAACCTATTCAACCCCCAAAGCCTTAAACACTGCATCCTCAGCACTCTGATAAAATATAATGTTAAAGCAGCCAATCAATTCAGATGGAACAGTTCCGAGGTCAACAGCCGATGTAATGGGGAGCAAGACCTTCTTGGCTCCACTGTCCAGACATACCTGCAAAGTATTCACCAATTCTTCCACCTTTATGATAGTGCCACCGATGCTGAGGTCACCCAAAACAACCGTACTACATCACAATGAAGCACACGGCATATCTTATCCGTGTCTCTATCCAGTTCAAACTGATCCAAAGATCATCATAATATTTGTTAAGAGGAAACCTGTTTGGGGTCTCTATCAATTTCGGGGGTGCCTCTTTGACTATATCCATAAATTCGGCATATTTCTGCTATGTCCTGCCAAAAACTGCTTCGTTTTGTATTTCTTATGGAAATTTCCCTAATATGAGAAATTAAACACAATAAAACCTCACATTTTTTGAACGTGAGGTTCCATGCTAAAGGAATCTTTCAAGTAATAAGTCTTCAACATTTCTCCTTCCATCGATTACGGCAAGCACCCAGAGCTTATTCTCTTCAGTTTTATAAATAATTCGCCAAGGCGGACTAATTAATTCTCTGTAAATCAGGATGCTATGAAGTCTCAATTCGGGAACAATTCGTCCTTGCAGAGGCATCTGCCCTAAGTTATCGGCTTTTTGTTTAATGGCAAGGTAAACTCGTCTTGCTTGAAGGTCATTGTCTGCGGCAATATATTCTATTATTCTTTTTAAATCCTGCTGGGCCGTTTGGGTCCAGAAGCCATGCTGTTCGCTTGTCGTCATGATCTTAGCTTGGCATAGTTGTCTAATTCACGCTCAAAGCCTGAAAAAAAGTCTTCCTGTGATAAAATTTTCCCCTCTATGATATCCCTTTCCCCTTGGGTCAGTAATTTTAATAAACCGATAGCTTTCTTCATGTTTTCATAGGATTCAGTATCTACTAAAACAGCCCTGGCCTCTCCATTTTGGGTGACATAGACAGGTCTGCGGGTCTCATTAACTTGTTCCAGAATCTCAGCAGCATTAGCCTTAATATAAGATATGGGTCTAATATCTTCATTTATATTCATTGCATTATCCCTCCCTATACAAATATAGTACTAAATTAAATCCGGTTGGTCAAGGGCATCCCTAAAACCATATGGTTAAAGTCATGGTCATGATTTTCCTACTAATTCAAATTCAAAACCGCTAAATTGTATCAAGTGCTTTATCTTTCGTTTCGGCAG
Organism: Desulfosporosinus sp. Tol-M2; assembly: GCF_059735615.1. Classification (NCBI taxonomy): domain Bacteria; kingdom Bacillati; phylum Bacillota; class Clostridia; order Eubacteriales; family Desulfitobacteriaceae; genus Desulfosporosinus; species Desulfosporosinus sp. Tol-M2. Next base: position 292 of record NZ_JCAIJG010000115.1, on the reverse strand, counting down.
CCGAAAGGGCTTCCTGGGATGAAGAAACCCAAGCAGTCCTGTTGATACTATACTTAACCCGGCATATAATAGAAGCATGATTAAGTCAAAATTTTGCATAGGAGTGATCAGTAATGATTATTAAACCCACATCTGCATTGAGGACAGAACTTGGTGAAATAACCAGGATATGCAAAGAAAGGTCTGAGCCTGTTTATTTGACCAAAAATGGTGAGGGCGAGTTGGTTGTAATGAGCATTGCTGCATTTGAACGCAGAGAAGCAACGCTAAACCTAAGAGCAAAGCTGTTAGA